>JAPKZL010000254.1 GCA_026393795.1 Candidatus Aminicenantes bacterium
CATACAACGACGAGGTGCTTGCCCTGGCCGACGTGGTGGTTGTCGATGTCCAGCTCGACTTTCTCAAGGAGGAGCTCGGCAACTGCCGCAGCGGCAACGTGGAGATGAGCGCCCTCGAGGAGTCGTTCGAGACCATCGCCAAGAGGATCCCCGCCGGCTGCCTGGTGCTGATCGAGACCACGGTGGCGCCCGGTACGACCGAGCAGATCGCCCTGCCGGTCATGCGCAAGATCTTCCGCCAGCGCGGCATTAAAACCGATCCGCTGCTGGCCCACTCCTACGAGCGGGTCATGCCGGGCAAACAATACGTGGCCTCGATCCGCGACTTCTGGCGCGTCTGCAGCGGCGTCAACGAAAAGGCGCGCGAACGGGTGGTCAAATTCCTCAGCGAAGTGATCCACGTCGAAAAATATCCCCTAACCGTCCTCGACCGGCCGATCGAGTCGGAGACGGCCAAGATCGTCGAGAATTCCTTTCGCGCCACCATCCTCGCTTTCCTTGACGAATGGTCATTGTTCGCCGAGCGCAACGGCGTCGATATCGGCAAAGTCATTAAGGCCATAAAAGTCCGGCCGACCCACAGCAACATGATCTTCCCCGGCCCCGGGGTAGGGGGCTATTGTCTGCCCAAGGATGGCGGGCTGGGCGTCTGGGCGTATAAACATGTCTTCGGCTTCGAGGACGACATTTTTCAAATCACGCCCAAAGCCATCGACATCAACGACACACGGGCTCTACATGCCGCCCAGCTGGTGCGCGACGCCTTGCGCAACATGTCCGTCCCCGTCGCCGGCGCCGAGGTGCTCGTCTGCGGCGCCTCGTACCGCGAGGACGTCGGCGACACGCGTTACTCGGGCTCCGAGGTTCTTGTCCGCCGCTTGTCTGAGATCGGGGCCGAGATCCGCGTCCACGACCCTTACGTCGAGCGCTGGTGGGAGTTCGAGAAGCAGGACGAGTACCCGGTTGTAGGCAAAGAGAAGTTCTTCCGCAACCAGAAGAAACTGAAATCGCTGAAGGTTTCGAAAGACCTGGCCAAGTCCCTAATGGGCTGCGACGCGCTGATCCTCGCCGTCCGCCACGAGGAATATCTCGATCTGGATCCGAAAGAAATTGTTAAACTGGCCGGAAAGCCCATTGCTATTATCGACTGTTTCCTGATCCTGAGCGACGAGAAGATCAAGGAGTACATCGCCCTGGGCTGCGAGGTGAAAGGGCTGGGCCGAGGGCACATCAAAAGGTTAAAAGAAGAAGTCCAATCAAGGCAAAAGGCAAAAGGCGAAAGGTAAAAGTGAAGATGAAGGCAAAAGAAACACCCGATCTATTCGAATTTTTTCTAAAGATACTGCGAGCCTTAGCCCGGGAAAAAGTTGAATACATACTTATCGGCGGTTTCGCTGTAATCCTGCATGGGTTGGCTCGTTTAACAGCGGATATCGACATTTTTATCAAGCCTGAAGTGGAAAATTTGAATAGATTGAGAAAGGCACTACATGAAGTTTTTCCTGCAGATCCTGAGATCGACTCCATTTCTCTTGAGGACTTGCGCGAATATGCGGTTGTCCGTTTTGGAACCACAGCTGATTTCTACATCGATATCGTGGCCGCTATTGGAGAAATGTTCCATTATGAAGACCTGCAATACGAATTACGAGAAGTCGAGGGGGTCTCGATCCGAATCGCAACTCCCGAAACCCTGTTCAAAATGAAGAAAGACACGGTCCGGCCGGAAGACAAGCGGGATGCTTGGTTTTTGGCCGAACTGATCGATAAAAAATCTTCTGAGAAAAAATAATGCCCGTGCAAAAATTCCGCACCTTCGCCGACGCTGAAAAGGCTCTCTGGGAATTCTATCCAGACGAAGCCTACTTTCGACGCCTAGCTGCCCTGTGGAAAGCCGCCCATCGCCTTTGCCCCAGACCAGCAGTTAGAACAGGAATAATTCGCCTACGGACTTTTGAAGAAAAAGCAGCCTATACAGAAGGCGAAAGGCAAAAGTGAAGAGAAAGAAAGAACTTCTGAGGTTTAAGTTATTTTCTTGCAAAATAAGCTGAAATGTGCTATAATAAACCATAATTAGAAGAATGAACGATCCTGAATTGAGACGATTCATCCGTGATCACAACCAGTACTTCTGGTATACCCCCGAGCATGAAAAGGAAAACATCAGCCCGGAATTGCTGCTGGAAACCATATTGAATTATGGCACGATGGACGAAGTCCGTGAATTGCTCCAACTGTTGGGCGTCCAGGAAGCGGCCCGGATATTTTTTGCCGCTTCCGGCAGGAAAAAGTTGAATTACTATCCGGAAATCCGCCACTTCTTCTCCCTGCTTTTCAAGCGTTATGCATAAGGAAATACTCAGCCCGTCGCAGCGCGAGCTCCTGCCCCTGGTGGCGAAATTCAAGGATGAGTTCTGCCTGGTCGGCGGCACTGCCGTGGCCCTGCACATCGGGCACCGCCGTTCCATCGATTTCGACCTTTTCAAGCACGGCGAATTGCGCCACAAGAAGATCCTCGACGCTGTAAAGGCGCACGGCCTTCCGGTCCAGGTCACCCGCCGGGTGGAGGAGCAGCTGAACCTGACGGTCGGCGGGGTCAAGCTGACGTTTTTCGACTACCCCTTCCCGATCCCGGCTCCGCATTCCTTTGAAAACATTCTCGTCCTGCCCGACCTGCTGACCCTGGCGGCCATGAAGGCCTACGCCTTGGGGGGAAGGGCAAAATGGAAGGACTACGTCGACTTGTATTTCATCCTCAAGGGCCGTCATTCGCTCCCCGAAATCAGCGCCAAAGCCGGCGCTATATTCGGCGAGCTTTTTTCGGAAAAACAGTTTCGCGCCCAGTTGAGTTATTTTAAAGACATCGACTTTTCCGAGCCCCTTGAATATTTGCCGCCTGCGATCGCGGAAAGTGAAATAAGGGAGTTCCTGATCGAAAAGGCCACTGATACATGCCTACTTCAAAGCTGATCGCTGAAAAAAAAGAAAGGGATATCCTGCGTCTGCAGAAACTGACCCCGGAGCAAAGGTTGAAAGCCCAGATAAAGCTCAATGCTTGTATCAAAGAACTATTCTTTGCTGGCTTAAGCAGCAAGGGATTCTCCCAAACCGAGATCGTCCGGTTATGGAAAGCAAAATGAAAAAAGCCGACTTGCTGCCGATTTTGAAAGTATTGCGTGAAGCCGGCATCCCCTTCGCCCTGGCCGGCGGGCCGATTGACCTGGAAGACGCCAAGTCTATCCTGGAGATCATGAAAGGCAAGCTGGACATGAAGTACCTGGAAGGTGAATTGAAACGTTGCCGGCTATCTCTTGATGGATTAACTAATCTCAAGGAAAAAGGCAAAAGGCAAAAGTAAAAAGGCAAAAGTGAAGAAAACGACAATATGAAGGAAAACGATCTTTGCCAGAGGCTGTTTAATTTTGCAGTCGATACGATCACATTTCTGAAGAGCATGAAAATTAATTCAGGCAACGGTGTGGTCAAAATGCAGTTGACTAAGGCTGCAACTTCCAGTGGGGCTAATTATGAAGAGGCCCAAGGCGCTTCATCCAAGGCTGATTTCATCAATAAGGTCAGGATCTCTTTGAAAGAAATGCGTGAAGCCAATTATTGGCTCAGAATCCTGCAGAAGATCGAAAGCAAGCATCCTACAAGATTAAACCTTCTCATCACGGAATCTAATGAACTAAAAAACATTCTGGGTTCCATTTGCAAAAAGGCCAATGAAAATAAAGCTTAAAAAGAGAGTTTTTAATGCCGTATAAGTTCGATTTAATTACGGTTTCTTCACTTTTTACTTTTTACTTAAGGATTCGCTAATGACAGTTTCTCAACGTATTTTATCTTTAACTTCTTTAAAGTGCATTGTTTCTTCACTTTTTACTTTTGCCTTTTGCCTTTTGCCTTGAGGTTTCAACTATGACAACTTCTCAACGTAATTTTGCTTTAATCGGAGCTGCCGGCTACATCGCTCCCCGCCACCTCCAGGCCATAAAAGACACAGGTAATATTTTAATAGCGGCGCTGGACCGCTCCGATTCAGTAGGGATACTGGACCGCTATTTCCCCGACACCGCCTTTTTCACCGAATTCGAGCGCTTCGACCGCCACGTGGAAAAGCTGCGCCGCCAGGAAGAGGCCAAGCGCGTCCATTATGTCTCCATAACTTCTCCCAACTACCTCCACGACGCGCACATCCGCTTCGCCCTGCGCATCGGCGCCGACGCCATCTGCGAAAAGCCGCTTGTGCTCAACCCCTGGAACGCCGACGCCTTGAGCGAATTGGAGCAGGAGACTGGCAAGAAGGTTTACAATATCCTGCAGCTGCGCCTGCACCCGGCCATAATCGCCTTGAAGGAGCGGATCACAAAGGAAAAATCAAAGAATAAATACGATATCGAGCTGACGTACATCACCTCCCGCGGCCTGTGGTACGAAGTCTCCTGGAAAGGGGACATCGCCAAGTCAGGCGGTGTGGCAACCAATATCGGCATCCACTTCTTCGACATGCTCCTGTGGATATTCGGCAAGCTGCAGAAGCAGGTCGTCCATATTGCCGATGACAGGAAAATGTCCGGGTACTTCGAGCTCGAAAGGGCCCGCGTCAGCTGGTTCCTTTCCCTGGACAGCTCCGATCTGCCGAAGGCGGCCAAGGATTCCGGCAAGAACACCTATCGCACGTTGAAGTTGAATGACGAACTCTTTGAGTTTTCCGAAGGTTTCGGCGACCTGCACACGGAAGTGTATCGCCAAGTCCTCGCCGGCAAGGGCTTCGGCATTGACGACGCCAGGGCGTCGATCGAGTTGGCGCATGAGATCAGGAGCGCAGTGCCAGTTGGGCTAAAAGGAGAGTATCATCCTTTTTCGAAAGTTGGCGCTTAGTGACAAGTGTAGTCACACTATGGTTTCAGCACGTTCCGGCAGCCGCTGAAACCATTCAGTGTGACTATACCAACACTGAATGTTTTCGGCGACTTAGCGAAATTGCCAAAAACATAGTGTTGGTAACGAGTAACAAGTGACGAGGGAAGAGAAAAGAAAGACAATTATGCGAAATTCAAAACTGATTGAAGCTAAAAAAGAAAGGGATATCCTGCGTCTGCAGAAACTGACCCCCGAGGAGCGGCTGAGGGAGGAGGTCGGGCACAATGCCATGATCAAGAAATTATTTTTCGCCGGTTTGAGCAGCAAGGGATTCTCCCAAACTGAGATCATCCGCTTATGGAAAAGCAAATGAAAAAAGCCGAGCTGCTGCCGATTTTGAAGGTATTGCGTGAAGCCGGCGTCCCTTTTGTTCTGGCCGGAGGGTATGCCGTTGCTGCTTGGGGAACTGTACGCGCCACCAGGGATATCGACTTCATCGCTGCTGTGGCTCCCGACAAAATTCCCGCGCTGATCAAAGAATTCATAAAAGCGGGTTTCAAGGGGAATTACAGGCCCGGGGACGAAGACGATCCCGTCAGGGGAGTGATCGGGTTGGAGAGAGTTGATGCGGAAGCTGCCGAACCGGTGGAAATCATTTTGGGAATCAAAAAAATGCCCGCTGACATATTTGCCCGTGCGCGGCAAATTCGCTTTTTCGGCGTGGAAGTGCCGGTGACCTCTCCGGAAGACCTGATCGTGCTCAAGTGCCTGGCCGGCGGGCCTGTAGACCAGGAAGACGCCCGTTCGATCTTGAAAATCATGAGGGACAAACTGGACTTGGAGTATCTGAAAACTGAGTTCAAGCGCTGCCGCTTGTCTTTGGAAAAGCTGAATAAAAAGTAACGAGTAACAGGTGACGAGTGACGAGATAAGAGTCGGAGAAAAGACAATTGCAATCACATAAAGATCTGAATGTTTGGAAGAAGAGCATGGAGTTTGTTCAAAATATTTATCGTATTACCCGTGAGTTTCCCCAGGAAGAGCAATACGGACTTTCTGCACAAATGCGGCGGTCTGCTATTTCTATTCCAAGCAATATTGCCGAGGGTGCTGCACGAAATTCTGTGAAGGAGTTTAAACAGTTTCTTTACATTTCCTTGGGTTCCGCAGCTGAAATTGAAACGCAATTGGAAATCGCTGAAGGATTGGGATACATTTCAGATGGAAAAACACTCCAAACAAATATTATTGAGATACGAAAAATGTTAATGGGACTGATTTCATTTGTAGCCAAAAAGAAAACTTCCCTAAAGGTGTAAAATTTCTATGCATTATCTTTTCTCTTCCTTGTCACTCGTTACTTGTCACTCGTTACTGAGCTCGTTTGATTGCTTTTCCTCATCACTTGTCACTCGTCACTCGTCACTTGTCACTAAGTCGAGGTATTCACATGCCTGAAAAACCCTACTTCGTTCACGAATCCTCCTTTGTCGATGACAATGTCACCATCGGCCCCGGCACCAAGATCTGGCACTTCTGCCATGTCCAATCCGGCGCGAAATTGGGCTCCCGCTGCATCCTTGGCCAGAACGTCAACATAGGCAACAATGTGGTGATAGGTGACAACGTCAAGATTCAGAACAATGTCTCTGTCTACGAAGGCACGACAATCGAATCCGATGTTTTCCTTGGACCCTCCTGTGTGCTGACCAACGTTTCCAATCCTCGTTCGCAGATCCTGCGCCACTCGCTTTATGAAAAAACCCTTATCCGCCGCGGCGCGACTATCGGTGCAAATGCAACTGTAGTTTGCGGCATCACCCTGGGCCGCTACTGCTTCATCGCCGCCGGCGCGGTCATTACCAAGGATGTTCCAGATTACGCGTTTATAGTTGGTGTCCCAGGCAAGCAGAAGGGTTGGATGAGCCGCCATGGTCATGTCCTTAAGCCCGGTCCTGATGGAATCATGGTTTGCCCGGAGAGCGGATTTCGCTATGAGGAAGTAGCACCTGGAACTCTTATATGCCTGGACCTGAATGAAGAAGAGCCGCTGCCGGAAGGGTTGAGTAAAGGCGGGAAAAGTTACAAAGAGTTT
>JAPKZL010000255.1 GCA_026393795.1 Candidatus Aminicenantes bacterium
GGCCTGTTATAGTGAAATCTCAGTCTAGACAAGTATAATATATTACAATTTTTTTTTCACCTGGAATCGCCGTTTTCTCTTCTTGCCGGCTCACCGTGGCATCCGCCGGCAAAATCGGGTATGATGGCGGCTTGGAGGAAACCCTTATGAATGATCTGGAAGCACGGATTTGGAAGATCCTCGGCCGCCGGCAGACCGCCGCCCTGGCCACGATCACCGCCGGCGGCGCCCCCTGGGTGCGCTACGTGACCATCTCGGCCGATCCCGATTTTACCTTGCGTTTCTGTACCAGCTTGGGTTCGCGCAAAGCTGGTGAAATCGTTGCCAATCCCGATGTGCACGTAACCTGCGGCAACCTGCAGCCGCCCGACGATTCGGCTTTCCTGCAGATCGCCGGACGCGCCGAGATCCGCCGCGACGGCAAAACCAAGACCGAAAACTGGAATGAGGAGTGGCGGCGTTACTTCAAGGGCCCCGATGACCCCGACTACGTCATGGTCTTTGTTCGCCCCCTTCGCATTGAATACAACAGCCCCGGCTCATTCCTTGCCGAGGTTTGGGAAAGCAAGCACCAAGGTTAAAACGCCCGGCGCGGTGAACCTTCATTTTTCGGCGCCGATCTCTTTTTCTTCGGGATTTTCCCGTTTTCGCAACTTCGGGTGAAAGGCCCCGGCAAAGGGAACCAGGATAAGGAGGGCGATGAGGGCGCCATGCTTCAAGCGGGCCAGGAGCCGCCGCCAGCCGCGCCGATCACGAGTGCGACTTCCCATGGGACTTCACTTTGCCAGCCGGCTGCGGCCGAGGCGCACCAGGTTCTTCACCAGGTCGATGGCCACCATCAGGGCAATAAAGAGCAGTGTATAAATCAGTGAAACGTGACTCCAGGCATGGAGCTTTGGCGGAATGGCAATGGCAAACAGGGTGGTATACGGCTGATGCAAAGCCAGCCCGATCAGGATGAGGACCATGGTGTCGGCGACCGCATCGACCCAGCACGCCAGGCGGCGCGAGGCGCTGAAAGCCTTGATGAACAGGACGATGGTCCCAGCCGCGATCATGACCAGCATGGCCAGCGAGATGAACTGGCCGGGCTTGGGGAGCAGCAGCGGCTGGAATTTTTTGAAGTTGAAGCTGACGAAAAAAATGGAGTGGAATTTCAAGTAGAGGCTGATCCCGAGGCCGGTCAGGGCCAGCATGATCCCGGCCCCGACCATGGTCGCGATCTTGGCTGCCAATGTTTTTGTGTCGGGCGCCTTCAACTCGTCGAGGTCCAGGGCGAACTTGGGCCAGGGAAGCCTGAATTCCTTGCCGCTCTGGGTGATGAAGTAAAGGACCAGGGCCACGATACCGAAGTCGCCCAGGAAAGCCGCCGGCAGGTACATGACGGCTCCGATTATGCCCAGGCGGGGTATGAATAGGAAAGGGAAGACGATGAAGCTTTGCTTGAAGATCACGGCCAAGGCGATGAAAATGAGGTGGATGGCAAAAAGGAGAGTGGCGTAGCGGAACAAATGGCGCGTGTATGCGGGGGCAATGACTGGCCGGCCGTCTAGGTATTTTTCGGCAACCTGACGGGGCTTGCCATATGCGGCGATGATCTTTGCCATTGCTCCTTCCGTGACCGGCGCAGCTTCATGCCCAGCTTTTTCCAGGATGTGGCTGCGGATCTCGGCCAGTATTTCCTCCCGCTCTTTGCGCCCGGAGAGAAAATGGCTGACCTCTTCAAGATAATTTTCCAGGTTCTTAAACATTTTTATTCTCCTTTGAAATGTGTTTGATGATTTCATCCTGCTTTTTCCAGATGCCGAGCAGTTCGTTGCGCATGTCCCGCCCGGCGGCTGTGACGGCATAGAATTTGCGCGGTCTTTCCTCGTTTAATTCCCATTTGCCCATGATCAGACCTCTCTTTTCCAGCCGGCGCAGCAGGGGATAGAGGGTGTTTTCCTCGATCTCGTAGCCCAGCTCGCGGCAGAGCCGCACCATAGCATAGCCGTAAGAATCTTTTTCGAGAAGCGTTAGCGTCAGAAGCTGGAGAAAGCCCCGCTTCATCTCGGTTTCAATGCTGCCCATTTCATTGTCCAACATGGGGCCCCCTCGCGTTCCGGTTTCTATACTGTTTGACACTTATGAATTGCATGTCATAATTATAATGTGTATCATACAGTATGTCAACTATTTTTTTATTTTTTTTGAAAAAAGAAAAAATCGTCAGCTTTTTAGAAAATTCTCAGTAAAAAGAGCTCCTCAATCCTGTGCTTTGAACGTCTCGAGCGCAACGCCCTGGCGGCCGGTACGCTTGACTTGGTAGAGCAGGTTGTCAGCTTGGGCCAGCACTGCGGCAAGTTCGGCCGAACTGCCGGCGGGGATGGTCACCCCGCCGCAGGCTGCCGTGACTGTAACCGCGGCAGTTCCTTCGCCCGCCCGGCAGGCCAGGTCGCTGATGCGGCGGTAAACGGCTTGCAGCGAACCCAGGTCGGCTCCGGGCAGGACCACCAGGAATTCGTCGCCGCCCAGGCGGCCGAGGAGGTCTCCTTGGCGCAGGCATTCCTGGATCTTGGCGGCCATATCCTTCAGCACCTGGTCGCCGGCGGCGTGACCCAGCGTGTCGTTGACCAGCTTGAAGCGGTTCAAATCGATCATGATGCAACCCAACTGGCGGTTGCCGCCGCGTTCGGGATGCAGCTCGCGCTCCAACTGCGTCAGGATGGCGCGGCGGTTGAACAGCGAGGTCAACGGGTCATAGGTGGCCAGGTAGGCCAACTCGCTGGTGCGTTTGCTCACTTCGCGCTCCAGCTCCCGGTTGCGCCGCCGTAGCAGCAGAGTGCGCCAACGGAAGATTCCGAACGCGGTTGCCGAAACAACGGCCAGGAAGGCCAGGCGGAACCACAGTGTCATCCAGAAGGGGGGGCGGACATGGATGGGCAGGATGATCGTTTCACCCCAAATCCCAGATTCGTTGACCGGCTGCAGCAGCAGCTTCAAGTCGCCGGCGGGCAGGTTGGTATAGCGTAGCTCGCCCAGGCGGCGCAAAGGAAGCCATTCGTTCTCCAAGCCATCCATGCGGGCGCGGTAGGCGGCGCGATTGCGGCTGCAAAAGGAGAGGATAGCGATGTTGAAGCTGAGCGTCCGCTCTTTCCAGGAAAGGTCAAGATTACGGGGGTAATCGATCGAACGCCCGGGCAGGCGGACATTCTCGACCACCAGACGGGGCGGCTTGGTGTTGGGAGTACTGCCGGCTGGGTTGTACTGCGAAAGGCCATTGACCGTGCCGATCCATATGTCGCCCCGCTTATCGCTAAAGAAACCGTTGGCGTTGGTCTCCCAAGCGGCTAAGCCATCGTCGGGATTGAACTCCTCCACCCGGTATTCAGCGTGAAAACGAAAGGCTCCCCGCGCCGTATTTACCCAGATCACTCCTTTCCAGTCTTCGCCGATGGAGAAGACATGATGGTTGCTGAAGCCAGGCCGGTCGTTCAGCAGAAGCCAGCGGCCGTCGGTCTCCAGCACGGCCAGGCCGGCATCGTTACCCGCCCATAGGCGGCCGCGGCTATCCTCCATGACGGCGGTGATGCTGACGCTCGCCTCCAGCGGGCAGTGTGAGCGGGTTTCCAGGGGCGACACAGCTTCGCCGTCGCAAAAATAGAAGTTACTCTTGGCAATAATGTAGACGCCGCCGCGCTGGCGGGAGGCCAGGAGGCGAACGGCCATCAGGGGCTCCCCGGCCGAGGTCTTGTTCCAGATGCGCCAGCGGCCGGAAACATCGCGCCGGGCCAAGCCGCCGCTGCTCCCTTCGCCGCAACCCCATAAATTTCCCTGGTTGTCGATGGCCATGTCATAGGGATTGGTGCGCGGGAAGGGGACTTCGGGCGGCAGGGGACGGACGACCTTCTCCCCTTTCCTGCGAAAGAGCAAAGCCGTGTCGGTCATGAACCACAGTGTGCCGTCGCTGGTGCGCAAGACCTTCCAGACCAATTCGTTGTCCAAACCGTCGCGGGCGCGGACGGTTTCGATCACCCTGGGCTGAGGCCGCACCTGGTAAAGGGCGGCGCCGCGCATGGTTCCCAGCCAGAGCGAATCGGGCGAGTCGCCCGGGGAGATGCCGAAGACGCACGCACTGGGCAACCCCTGTTTTTCGGTATGGTTGATCACGGCCATACCGCTGAGGCGCGCCAGGCCGCCTATATCGGTGCCAACCCAGACATTGCCTTCCCGGTCTTCGAGAACGACGCTGACCAGGTTTGAGGGCAGCCCGTTCTCGACCCCCCAATGCTCCAGGCCGGTTTGACCCGGCCGCTTGAGGAATACGCCGTTGTCGATGGTCGCGATGTACAGGATCCCAGACGGTTCGACCGCCAGGCGGTAGACGGACCGGGGGACAGCGATTGTGCCTCTGATTTTCCGCCATTGGCTGTCATTACGTAGCCAGACTCCGTTTCCGCTTGTCCCCAGCCAAGTCCCTTCGGCGGTCGCGGTCAGGGCGCGGTAGTCGGCCGGGTCGATCCCGGGCGGGCCGCTCATGGCCTGGGGAGGAGAGCCGTCAACATAGCGCCACAAGCCGTTGCCAGCGGCCACCAGGACCCCTTCGCGGTCGACGAGGATGTCATAGACCTTGGGGACTACCTTACTATTCCCTTGGCGCAGGGCAGCGAACTTCCCGTGATCGAAAATCACGACGCCGTTATCGGTGCCGATCCAGATCCGGTTGCGTGCGTCCTCGGCCAGGGCGCGGCACTGAACCGCAGTGACTGCCGGGTCGTTGATCATCTGCAAGCAGTGGTTATACCAGCGCGATATGCCGGCCACCGTGGCTATCCAGATGCTGCCGTCGCTGGCGACCAGCAGCTCGTGGATACGGGTGCTGTGGAGGCCGTCCTCCATAAAAAAGCTCCTGAACTCGCTGCCATTGAAGCGGGCCAGCCCTCCCCACGTCCCGACCCACAAATATCCCTCCTGGTCCTGGGCCAGAGCCGAGATCTGTGATTGGGGGATACCTTCCTTCAATCCGAAAATTTCGAAAGGCAATACTTGGGAGAACACCGGAACTGCCGACACCAGGATGATAATGGCCAGCAGCCGGGAGAAGCGAATTTTCATGTTCCGAATATAGGATTTTTCCAGGTGATTGTCAAAGTCGCGGATTTTGTTTTTTCTTTAGCCGGATGACCGTGGTCCCGGCCAGCTTGTCGTGCATGGTTAGCCCCTCGTGGTCCCAGAGCACCTGCAAAAATCCAAGAAAGGCCAGCAAGGTCGAAGCCGCATATCCATGGGCGCGCTCCAGTGACTGGTACCAACCTAGGCGCCGTCGTCCCTCCAAGTCGATAACCTGCAGGCGCAGCATGCGCTTGCCTAGGGTGCGGCCGCCGAAGCGGAAGAACATGATGTAATAGCTGTAGCCGATTAGAAATTCGAAAACGAGGTTAAATTTTTCGCCGCCGATGTAATATGTTTTTTTCTCCGTTTCTTTTTTTCCGTCAGCTTCGGCTGGCTGGTTCTTGTTTAAGCCGATCACCACGGCTTCTCCTCTTTGGATTGCCTCCCGCATCCGGGAAAACTCTCCTTTTTCGCCGCGGCGCGCTGCAGCGATCTCGGAAGCGGCAAAAAAAACCGCGGTCGATACAGCCATGATGATCAGAAAATCGATCACGAATGCCAGGAAACGCCGGAAAAACCCGGCCTGCTCGGGATGCGCTTTGTGTTTTTGAATCATGCCGACTCCTTTATTATTTCTGTTATTTTGTTCAAATCCGGGTTGATTGTCAATAAAGACTTCGGATCGGATGTTGGCAAAATAAAGCCCGTCATTACCGCGGTCCGTAAAATATTTTAATTTTGCAAGATAAATATAACCAATTTGTTCTCATATTGAAAAAAGGAGGTAAACATGAAAAAAATTGCTTTTGTGAGTTGGCTGTTACTCGCCCTTTGCACCTTTGTCCTTGCAGGCGCGCCCCAGGTTCAGGAGCCGGCTGTCCAGCCTGCCATCACCTTGGAAGCAGGAATCCGCAACGCGATTATCCTGGCTCCCCATTACGGCGTCTTTGACAACCTTTCCTACCGGTTGGACGGCAGCGATGTCACCCTGCTGGGGCAGGTGCTGCTGCCGATCACCAAAGAAGAGATTTCCCGCCGCGTCGCCAAGCTGACGGGCGTGGGCAAAGTCAACGACGAAATCAAGGTCTTGCCCCTGTCGCGCAACGACGATGCCTTGCGCCTGCAGGTCTATCGCCGCGTCTTCGGTGCGGCCGACCTCTACCGCTATGCCCTTGCCCCCAATCCCTCGATCCATATCATCGTCAATGGCGGACGCGTAACCCTGGAGGGCGTCGTAAGCAATGAAGGCGACAGCCGCTACGCGTTTATGGCTGCCCGCAAAGTCAATGGCGTTTTTTCCGTCACCAACAACCTGACCGTCCAGAAATGAAGTGCCGGTGAGCATGGTCCCCGGAGGCTGCCGAAGGGGACCTGCCTCACTCCTCCGGGAAGAGGCGGAGTTGCCGGGAAGTCTTTTGGGCCGGAGAATTCAGCACCGTCAGGATCGATTCAACGCCAAGCGCCGGATCCCAGGGGCGGCCGCCTTTTGCGATCAACTGGCTGTTGCCGGCTGGCGCAGCGCTAAAGAAAGAGGAAACGGCGATGAAGACGGGAATTCCCATTTTCATGGAAGAAACGGCGGCATTAAAAGTGCCGCTACTTTTATTTTTTACGCTCCGTTCCGGCCCGGAAGCGATCACCACCATGGCTCCGGAAAGGGCGCCGATCAGCTTGTTGCGGGTCATGGCCATGTATGCCGCCCAGGGCGCGTCAGGCGGGAATTGGGAAATCACCAGCGTATTGTCCGCGTGTAAAAGATCCTTGAAAGCCGGTTTAACCTGAAAATGATCAATCCCTTCGGCCAGGACAATGCAGGTCGTCCCGCCCGCGCGCAGGGCGGCCAGGTGGGCTGCGCCATCGATGCCGCCGGCATAACCGGAAATGACATTGACTCCGTGGCTTGCGAGTTCGCGGGCAAGGGCCGCGGCCGCGTCCAGCTCACTCTTCCCCGCCTCCCGCATGCCGACGACAGCCACAGCCGGTCGGGAAAGGATGGCCAGGTTTCCCCAGGCGTAAAAAAGGGCGGGAAAAGAAAATCGTTCCCTCAGAACTTTGATCCCTGGCGGAAAATCGGAATGGAAGGGATGCAGCAAGGTCACTGGGCGTTTTCCGGATCGGGTTGTTTCCCCATTCGGCTGTTCAAAAAAAACCGGTTTGGCGCCGGCCCGGCCCTGATAAATTACTGATCCAATTTTTTCGGCATCCTGGAGCAGCCAGGATGCCGGTTTTTTTTGTTGGGCAAGATAATCGGCTATTCGCCACAAGGCCTTCGCTCCGATCTCCTTGGCGCCGGCCAGGACTTGCCAGGCTCTTCCTTCAATCGTGTTCATCGGTTCGAGCGGGTGCTGGTTGTCGTGACCACGGAAACTTGCGCCACATTGCCGAGAAAAAGCAACGCGGCCGTCACCGCTTTCAACGTTTCACCCGAGCGGAAAAGGTCGTCGAACAGGAGGACGTGCGCGTCGGCAAAGCGCTGGTCAACGACCGCGAAGGCGTCCGCCAGTTCACCGCGGCGCATGCGCTTGCCAATGATGCTTTTCAGCGGCATGGTCGGCTTCACCTTCAGCAGGTAATCGTCGGGGGCCGGCAGGCCGAGTTGCGCGCCGATTCGCGCCGCCAGCATAGCCACCGGCTGGAAAGAGCGTTGCGTATCCGACGGCGGCACGGCCAGGACCGCCTGGATATCGGCGAGTTCGGACCGGCTGAGGATGAAATCGGAGACCGCATGGGCGATGGGCCCGACTTGGTCCATGTCAGCGCGGTATTTCAACCGATACAACGCTTCGCCGATCTCGCTCCTTTCGGTCCCGAATTCGGGATGTCCGTCGTTGGCGAAACCGCTGGCGGTGCTGTGCAGGGTGTGCTGGTCCAGCGCCCAGCCGTGCGACCAGTTGCCGATAAGTGCTTTGGGAGCGATATTCATTTTTAACAAATCCGTTGACATTCTATAATTGTGCTCCCGGGTTGTCAAAATACCGCGGTTATTGCATTTCCCGGACCGATTTTTTAAAATCTTCTCTGGCAGCGAATGACAGGAGGCACCATGAATCAATTTAAAAAAGCGTTCATCGCCCTGGTGATGGCGGATCTGTTTCTGCCGATATGTGGAGCGGAAAAGGTCTCCCTGAAATACCCGGTTGCAAAAAAAACAGATCAAGTCGACGACTACTTCGGCGTGAAGGTCGCCGATCCGTATCGCTGGCTGGAGGATATCAACACGCCGGAAACCGAAGCTTGGGTGATGGCGCAGAAAACGCTCAGCGAAAACTATCTGGCCGCCATCCCCTGCCGCGAAAAATTCCGGGCGCGGCTGACCGAAATCTCAAACTATGAAAAGTACTCCGATGCCGCGAAAGAGGGCGAATATTACACCTTCAGGAAAAATACGGGCTTGCAAGAACAATCGGTGGTATATATCCAAAAAGGGCTGGACGGCGAGGCCCGGGTTTTGCTCGACCCGAACGCCCAAGGGCTCATCCTCACCGATACCGCCTTTTCCAGGGACCAGAAGTATTTCGCTTACGGGGTGTCGCCGGGCGGGTCCGACTGGCGGGAATATTTCGTCATCGAAACGGAGACAGGGAAAAAACTGCCCGACCATGTCCGCTGGGCGAAATTCTCCGAAATGTCCTGGTACAAGGACGGCTTCTTCTACAGCCGCTACGATGAGCCAAAAGAATCCGATATGCTCAAGGCAAAAGTCGAATTTCAAAAACTCTTCTATCACAAGCTGGGCACTGCGCAGAGCGAAGATCAATTGACATTCAGCGACAGCAGCAATCCCGAGCTGGGATTCAGCGGCGAGGTGACCGACAGCGAGAAATTCCTGGTGATCAGCGGCTGGGTAGGCTCGGCGAATCACAACTTCCTCTACTGCAAGGATCTTGAGGCTGATTCTGAAGTGATCTCCCTGGTCGACAAACCCCTGGGTCAATTCGTATTTGTCGGCGAGACTGACGAAGGCTTGCTGGTCATGACCGATTTTCAGGCGCCCCATTTCAGACTGATCCTCATTGATCCGCAAAAACCGCAAATGGAAAACTGGAAAACAATCATCCCTGAAGCCAGGGAAAAGATGGACGATGTCTCCTTCGTGGGCGGCAGACTGATCGTCTCGTATTTGCAGGACGCCAATTCGCAGGTTTGCGTGTACGCGGCAGACGGAAAAAAACTCCACGACGTCACCTTGCCGGGAATCGGCACTGCCTACGGTTTTTCAGGGAAAAAAGAGGACAACGAGGTTTTCTATACCTTCACCTCTTTCACTTTCCCTCCCGCTATCTACCGCTACCTGGTGAAGGAGAACCGCTCCGAGCTGTTCCGCAAATCCGTTGTTCAATTCGATCCCGAGCGCTTCACCACCAGCCAGGTTTTCTATGAAAGCAAGGACAAAACCCGGATTCCGCTATTCATCGTCCATAAAAAGGGGTTGAAGCTGGACGGCCAGAATCCCACCCTGCTCTACGGCTACGGGGGCTTCAATTCGGCCATGCAACCTTATTTCAGGGCCAGCCTGGTTCCGTTGCTCGAAAGCGGCGGCGTCTATGCCATGGCCTGCCTGCGCGGCGGCAGCGAATACGGGGAGGAATGGCACCGGGCCGCCATGTTCGAAAAAAAGCAAACCGTGTTCAACGATTTTATCGCCGCCGCCGAGTATCTGATCGGCAAAGGCTATACGTCGATCCAGAAACTGGCCGTTCACGGGGCCTCCAACGGCGGCTTGCTGGTGGCCGCCGTGATCAACCAACGGCCGGAACTTTTCCAGGTGGCTTTTCCCGAGGTGGGGGTGCTGGACATGCTTCGCTATCAGAAATTTACCATCGGCTGGGCCTGGGCCGGGGAGTACGGCTCGAGCGAAAAACCCGAGCAGTTCAAGTACCTATACGCCTATTCGCCGCTGCACAACATCAGGGAAGGGGTCGCTTACCCGGCTACCTTGGTGCTGACCGCCGACCATGACGATCGCGTGTTTCCCGCCCATTCTTTCAAATACACCGCCGCGCTGCAGGAGAAATACAAAGGGAAGAACCCCATCCTGCTCCGTGTCGAAACCCAGGTCGGGCATGGCACCGGTTCAACGACAAGCAAAACCATCGAACGCTATACCGACATGTTTTCCTTCATGTTTTTCAATATGGGGGTCGTGCCGGAGTTCAGGTAATTACATTGCTCCGGCAGCGAACTTATCGAGGCGGGAGCTAGAAACCGCCCCGCGATATATTTTAATTCAGCGTTTCGTTCGCTCAGTTGCGGGGCTTGTTTTTTCGAGTGCCCGGGAACACATAAATGGCCACGGCTTTGCCCTTGCGTTCCGCCCCGCTTCCGAAAAGAACCGCCGCCGCGATCTTGGCGCCGACCGAAGGCTCGCTGACCGCGTCCAGGATAATGCCGTTCGCGCCTATTTTGGCGGCTTTTTTCCTCATCGATTTGAACATCTGCGCTTCGCTGGTTGAGGCGCTGTCGGCCTTGGAATTCAAGAGGGCGATCTCTTCATAGTCGCCGGGAACCTTGGCGGCGGTGGTGTAAATGACCACTTCGTCGGGATCGATGGGCTCCCTGACTTTTTCGGGATCCAACACCGTGGTATTGGTGTGCACGCAGGCAACGAAGGGAACGATCATAAAAGCGATCGTCAGCAATACAATTGTTTTTTTCATATTCACGCTCCTTTTGAACTTTTCATTTTTCTTACTTGCTACAAATGATACGGATATTACCGGAAGTTGTCAATGCTGCCGAGGTAGTCATGTTTACTCGTTTGGGGTATAATTGCCTCTCTATCAATCCATTGACCTTCAGCGGCGGTTTTTCCCAGGGAGGTGAGAATATGGCAATGACTGGAAACAGCGGGGCGGCGAACGACGTCTTGACGGTCATTCAATCGCGCCGCAGCATACGGAATTTCAATCCCGAGAAAAACATTGCCGACAAGGAGATTACCGCGATCCTGCAAGCCGCCAATCAGGCGCCTTCGGCGCACAACCAGCAATCATGGCGATTCATTGTCCTGCGCGGGAAGAAAAGAGAGGAGCTGGTCGATTTGGTCGCGAGAGAAGCCGCGGATTTTCCAAGGCCCTCCTGTACGCTGCTGCGCATGGCTTGCCGCAGTATCGCCAGTTCGGCCGCCGTCATCGCCGTCGTCAATACCGGCGAACTGATCCGGCGCGGGCCGCGCTTGTTCGAGGCCAGGCAGGATGAGGTTCTTGATTTTTTCCGGGTCATGGAGATACAAAGCTCAGCGGCAGCTGTGCAGAACATGCTCCTGGCAGCCTCCTCGATGGGGATCGGCAGCGTCTGGCTGGGGATCCTGATCCTGATCAAGGACGAGGTGTTGAATTTTCTGGGCGAGCCGCGGGGGGAATTCATGGCCATCGTGCCGGTCGGCTATGCGCTCCGTGTCAGCACAGGTCCGAAAAAACTGCCGCTGACAACGTGCGTGAAATATCTTTCCTAAAACGCGGCAAATCCGCTGTTTTTGGATTGACCTTCCTTGGCAAATATGCTATTAATTTTTTGCGAGATTATCGCTAAAAGGAGGCATGCATGAGTATCTCAGATCAGAAAGCACAGGGGCGAAAATACAAGATCGCCTGGCTCCCGGGCGACGGCATCGGCATCGAAGTATTGGAGGCGGCAAAGATCGTTCTGGATAAGATCAAGCTGAATGCCGAGTACATCACAGGCGATATCGGCTGGGAGTTCTGGTGCAAGGAGGGCGACGCCTTTCCGCAGCGCACCATTGACCTGCTCAAGAGCGTCGACGCCGCCATGTTCGGCGCCATCACCTCGAAGCCGGTCAAGGCGGCCGAGGCCGAGCTGGTCCCCGAGCTGAAGGGCAAGGGGCTGGTCTACCGCTCGCCCATCGTGCGCATGCGCCAGCTCTTTGACCTCTATACCTGTCTGCGGCCGTGCAAGGCCTACCCGGGCAATCCGCTCAACTTCAAGAATGAGATCGACTTGGTTGTTTTCCGCGAGAACACCGAGGGTCTTTACGCCGGCGTTGAATTCAACCCCATACCCCAGGAGTTGAAGGACACCCTGCTGAAGATCTCCAAGCCGTTCGCCGCCTTCAAGGATGTGCCGCTGGACCAGTACGCCCTGACCTGCAAGATCAACACCAAAAAGGGATCGGAGCGGATCGTGCGCGCGGCGTTTGAGTACGCCAAGCAATACGGCCGCAAAAAAGTGACCATCATCCACAAGGCCAACGTGGTGCGCGCCACCGAGGGACTTTTTCTTGAGATCGCCAAGGAGGTGGCCAAGGATTATCCCGGCATCAAATGCGATGATGCCAACGTCGACGCCATCTGCATGTGGCTGCTGAAAAACCCCACGAACTATGAAGTGCTGGTCGCCACCAACCTGTTCGGCGACATCATCTCCGACCTCTGCGCCCAGATGGTCGGCGGCCTGGGTTTTGGCTGCTCGGGCAACATCGGCACCAAACTGGCGGTGTTTGAGCCCACGCATGGCTCGGCCCCCAAATATGCCGGCCAATACAAGGTGAATCCCATCGCCACCATCCTGGCGGCCAAGATGATGCTAACCTGGCTGGGCGAGACCGAAAAGGCGGACAAGGTTGAGCGAGCCGTGGCCGCGGTAATCAAGGAAGGCACAGTGCGCACCTATGACCTGGGCGGCAGCAACACGACGCTGGAGATGGCCGAAGCGATCGCCAAGAAGTTATAGCGTGCGTTGCTGAGTTTCTCTAGGGATAGGATTTAGGAGTGAGCATATGAGCGAAATCAAAATCCACGAAGTGGGATTGCGCGACGGGTTGCAGATCGAGAAGCAGACCGTCCCCATGGAAAAAAAGATCGAATGGGTGGAGAGCCTGCTCGCGGCCGGGATCGGCATGATCCAGCTCGGCTCGTTCGTCAATCCGGAAAAAGTACCGCAGATGGCAGATACCGACAAGCTGTTCGCCCATTTCAGCCAGAAGGACAAGAAACCCGCCGCCATCTTGTCGGGGCTGGTGCTCAATGAAAAAGGGCTGGAGCGTGGCATGGCCTGCGGCGTCGACCTCTTCTGCATGGGGGTCTCGGCCAGCGACACCCACAGCCGCAAGAACACCGGCAAGGGCACGGAAGAGGCCGTCGTTCAGATCATCGCCATGGCCCAGGCGGCCATCAAAGCGCAGAAGCGCATTCAGGCCTCCATCCAATCGGCTTTCGGCTGCGGCTTTGAAGGGCCCATTCCCCGGGAACGGGTTCTGTCCATTGTCGACAAATACCTGGAGGCGGGCATCCGCAACATCAGCCTGGCCGACACGGCCGGCCACGCCTACCCGCCCCAGGTCGAATCCCTGTATGCGGAAATCGTGAAGCGCGACAACAAGGTTGAACTGGCCTGCCATTTCCACAATACCTACGGCTTGGGGCTGGCCAACTGCTATGCCGCCATGAAAGCGGGCGTCACCTATTTTGAGGCGGCGCTCGGCGGCCTGGGCGGCTGCCCCTTCACCAAAGTGGCGGCCGGCAACGTCTGCAGCGAGGACCTGGTCCATTCGCTGCAGCGCCAGGGCCTGGCCAAGGAGATCGACCTGGAAAAACTTGTCGAGACCGCGCGCGATCTCGGCCGCTTTTTCAACCGCGAGCTGCCCGGCTTCATCCTGAAATCGGGCTCCATCGTCAATTTCAAAAAAGCGCAGTAAAGGAGAGCGAATATGAACTTATTGGATAAAATCAGGGTCCTCGACCTGACCAATGTCCTTTCCGGCCCGTTCTGCACCATGCACCTGGCCCTGTTGGGAGCCGAGGTGATCAAGATCGAGAACCCCGACGGCGGCGACCTGGCGCGCAAATTGGGCAATGTCAATCCCCTCAACAAGCAGTTGATGGGAACGAGCTTCCTGGCCCAGAACGCCAATAAAAAATCTCTGACCCTCAACCTCAAGTTCGAAGAGGGCAAGGAGATTTTCCGCAAGTTGCTCAAGACGGCCGACATCGTGGTGGAGAATTTTCGCCCCGGCGTCATGGACAAGCTTGGCTTCTCCTATGAAAAGATCTGCAAGATCAACCCCAAAATCATCTATTGCGCCATTTCCGGCTTCGGCCAGACCGGCCCCGACGCGTTCAAGCCGGCCTACGACCAGATCATCCAGGGCCTTTCCGGGGCAATGGCCGTCAACGGCGACGAGCGGCTCAACCCGCTGCGCGCCGGCTTCCCGGTCTGCGATACCGTCGGCGGCCTGAACGCCGCCTTCGCCATCATGGCCGCCCTCTACCATCGCGAACACAGTGGCGAGGGGCAGTTCATCGATATCGCTATGCTCGATTCGATCATGCCGCTGATGGGCTGGGTGGCAGCCAACCTGCTCATCGGCGGGCAGCAGCCGGTATTGATGGGCAACGACAACTTCACCGCCGCCCCGTCCGGCACCTTCCGCACCCAGGATGGCTACGTCAATATCGCCGCCAACCAGCAGAAGCAATGGGAAGACCTGGCCGACGCCCTGGGCCTGCCGGAGCTGAAGACCGATCCGCGTTTCCAGGAACGCGATACGCGAAAAGCCAACCGCAAGCAACTGACGCCGTTGCTGGAGGAAAAGCTCATTCAGAAACCCACCCAGCACTGGGTGGATGCATTGAACGACAAGGGGATCCCCAGCGGCGACATCTACGGTCTGGAGAAGGCGCTGCTGCAGCCGCAAAGCGAACATCGCCAGGTCATCGCCACGGTCAAGGAACCGGGCATCGGCGACATCAAGCTCTTCAATCTGACGGCCAAGTTTTCCAAGACGCCGGCGAAGATCGATGCCCCGCCGCCACGCCTTTCGGCCCATACCGGGGAAATCCTCAAACGGCTCGGCTACAAGGAAGAAGAGGTCAAGGCTTTAAAGGAAAAAGGCGCGATCTGAGCGCAACCCATAAAGGAGGAAACATCATGGGAATGACAATGGTTGAAAAAATCCTTGCCAAGGCCACCAACCAGGCCGCGGTCAAGGCGGGAGACGTGCTGGAACCCGGGGTGGACATGGCCATGTCGCACGAGAACGGCGCGCTGGTCATCAACCAGTTCAGGGAAATCTACCAGGACACGGGCCTGGAGGCCAAGGTCTGGGATCCGAGCAAGATTGCCATTATTTTCGATCACCGCGTGCCGGCCGAAAGCTCGAAAACAGCCGGCAACCAGAAGAAAATAAGGGACTTCGTGGCTAAGCAGGGGATTGCCAAATTTCATGACATCCGCGGCGATGGCGGCGGCATCTGCCACCAGATCCTGCCCGAATTCGGCTATGTGCGTCCGGGAAGCGTCGTGGTCGGCACCGACAGCCACACCACCAGCCATGGCGCCCTTGGCGCTTTCTCCTTCGGCATCGGGGCCACCGAGATGGCGGCTGTTTGGACGCTGGGGCGGGTGCTGAACGTGGAGGTTCCGGGAACGATCAAGGTGGTCTGCTCGGGCAAGTTCAAACGCCACGTGGCTCCCAAGGATCTGATCTTGCACCTGGTCGGCAAGCTGACGGCCGAGGGCGCCAATTTCAAGGTCATCGAGTTCCATGGACCGGCCATTGAGCAAATGTCGACCTCGGGCCGTCTGGTTATCTGCAATATGACGGTCGAAGCCGGCGCCACGTCCGGGATCGTGCCGCCCGATGAGGAGACCGTCCGCTATTTGAAAGAGGAAGCCGGGGTCAATGAAAAAATCGATATTTTCGGACCCGACGCCGACGCCGTCTACGACCAGGTGATCGAAATCAACGTTTCCAAGCTGGAACCGCAGATCGCCTGCCCGCACACTGTGGACAATGTCAAAACAATCAAGGAAGTCTTGGGAATCAAGATCAACCAGATCGTCATCGGTTCCTGCACCAATGGCCGCCTCGACGACCTGGCCATCGCTGCCAAGATCCTCAAAGGCAAAAAGGTAGCCACGCAGACGCGCATGCTGATCTTTCCGGCTTCGACGCGGATCTATCTGCAGGCCTTAAAGAAAGGTTATATTACCACCTTTATGGAAGCCGGCGCCGTGGTCATGAATTCGGGCTGCGGCCCCTGCCTGGGGATTCACCAGGGCGCCCTGGCCGACGGCGATGTGGCCTTGGCCACCACCAACCGCAATTTCAAGGGCCGGATGGGCAACCCCAATGCCGAGGTTTACCTGTGTTCGCCTGCCGTTGCAGCAGCCAGCGCCATAACCGGCGTTATTACCGATCCCAGAAAAGGAGGAAAATAAGATGGCTAAAGTTGTCTTTAAAGTGGGGGACGATGTCTCCACCGATATCATTTATCCGGGAAGATTCATGGCTACTGTCCTGCCCACGGAAACGCCGCAATTCGCCTTCATCGATTATCCCGAATTCAACGCCAAGATAAAGAAAAAAGAGTTCCCGCCCCAGAGCATCATCGTGGGCGGCAAGAATTTCGGCTGCGGTTCGTCGCGCGAGCAGGCCGCTTCCTGCCTGAAAGGCCCCGATTTCGTGGTCGTGGCCCGGAATTTTTCCCGCATTTTTCTGCAGAACGCGATCAACCTCGGTCTGAAGATGGTCATCTGTCCGGCCATTGAAGCCAATGAAGGCGACGAGCTGGAATTCACCATTGACCAGGTCATCAATAAGACCTCGGGCAAAATTTTTCCGATCGTGGCCCTGCCCAAGGCGCGCCAGGTCATCATCGATGCCGGGGGGCTGATCCCCTTTACCCGCAAACTCCTTCTCGAAACCAAGGGCAAGAACTGAAAGTTGGCTCTGAATTTTAAAGAGGCCCTGGCAACGCTGTACCGCGGTTTGCCCGCGCTGTTGATCCGGGCTGGGATCCTTGCCGCTGGCGGCTTTGCGACCATCATCGTTTTCGGCATGCTGCTTTTTGCCTATCGGGTTGCCGGCGGCCCCAGCGCGGCGGTGGTCATCATCGCCATATCGGCTGTCCTGGGCTGGGCGGCGAGTGGATTGGCCGCGCAGCGTTTTTTTCTTTTTCGCTACCGGGCGGCCATGCTGCTCCTGTTTTCCGGGCGCGCCCTCCCGGTTTCCGGCCTGGCAACGGCGCTCAAAGAGTCGCGAAGTCTTTTCGGCAGCTATGCCCAATGGCAGGCATTGAACCTGAAACTAAGGCGGGCGATGTCCTTTTCCAGAGGCTTGAACGGGCAAATTGCAAAAAAGCCGTCAGCGGGCGGGGCGCGGCGTTTCCTGGATTTCCCTGCCGATACGATCATCGGCCAGGCCGTCCTGGTCCTGGCTTTTTCCCGGGACGGGCCGGATATCACGCTTTCGCTCCGGGAGGGGGTGGCGCTCGTTTCGGCACTTGGAGCCAAAAGCCGGCGTTTGTCACGAAGCTGGCTGTGGTTTTCTGCCGCCGGTTTAATGTTTATCTTCCTCTGCCTCGCGCTGCCAAACTGGTTCATTTTCAGCAGCGCCGGCGCCCCGGTTTGGATCGGGTTTGTCCTGGCCGCGATCATTTCCGTGCTGCTGCATCAGGCTTTCGTCGTCCCTTTCGTTTTGGCCGGCGTCAGCGGTTCGCTGCTCGTCGAAACCCAAGGCAAGACTCCGGACGAAAGGGTGTGCGAGAAGCTCGTCCCTTTTTTTACTCCCTGACCTCTATCGTCTTGATCGCCGTCCGGCCGAAATACTGCGGGTGGTACATCCCCTGGGCGAGCGTCGGCATCCAGGTGAAGCTGCCGCTGTACATCGCCTTGATGATATAGACGAGGCATACGGCCCCTATGAAGTAAGACTAAAAACCTGTCGCCGGTCATGGTCGCGGAGGATCTACCAAGTGTATGAGAGCGACCCGTTGAAGTGCCCCAAGTGCGGTGGGCATATGAAGATCATCGCCTTTATTCAGGAACGGGAAGAGGTTATCCGCATTTTGCGTCACCTCAAGATGTGGCCGATCGAGTACCCCAAACCGGCGGCGGTTGACGCCCGGGCTTCTCCGTTCCCTATGAACTTGCTGCGCAAATTATCAGATTAAGAAATCCGTTCCATGCTTCCGGTAAAGGAACATCCATTTCCTAGGCGAAATAGATGTGTTTGGCCATTTTGCAGGCGCATGCAGGATGGCCGGCTCCCCAGGAACCGGAGTTGCAGGAAATTCACACAAAACGTACAGCCGACTGTTGCAATTTCATCACATTATTCTTAAAATCCCATCATGGAGAAAATTGATTTTCCTATCAGTTCGCAGGAAGAACACTGGGGCATCCTGCGTCGAGGGGCGTACCCGCAGCGTGTGCCGTCTGCGCGTAACGAGGAGAGACGATGAGCGATCAGGGTCCGAAAAATCGCCGTGACTTCCTGAACCAGGCGTTGGTCCTCACGGGGGCGGGCCTCCTCGGCGGAGCGGCGCGCGTCGCCTCCGCCTTCCCGCTCGAAACGCGAGCGGCCGGCACGGTGCGCAAGGTCGTCTTCCCTGCCCGCTTCCGCTGGGGCGCCGCGACTGCCTCGTATCAGGTCGAGGGCGCCACGAAGGAGGACGGCCGGGGCGAGTCGATATGGGACCGCTTCGTCCATACACCAGGCAAAGTGAAGAACGGCGACACGGGCGACACGGCCTGCGACTCGTACCACCGCTGGCGCGACGACATCGGCCTGCTCGGGGCCTTGAACCTCACCAGCTACCGCTTCTCGATCGCATGGCCGCGCATCCAGCCGACGGGCAAGGGCGCGGCGAACGCGAAGGGCCTCGAGCACTACAGCCACCTGATCGACGGGCTGCTCGAAGCGGGCATCCGCCCCTTCGTGACGCTCTACCACTGGGACCTGCCGCAGGCGCTGGAAGACGCGGGCGGCTGGCCCTCACGCGATACGGCCGATCGCTTCGCCGAGTACGCCCACATCGTGATGCGCGCACTCGGCGACCGCGTCGGCGAGTGGGTGGTGTTCAACGAGCCGAACGTCTTCACCCTCTCCGGCTACGGCTGGGGCGGACACGCGCCGGGCAGAACCGACCCCGACGCCATGCTGCGTGCTGGCCACGTCGTGAACCTCGCGTTCGGCGACGCCTGCCGCGCGATCCGCGCCGAGCGCCCGAAGGCCCACATCAGCAACGCTTACACGATGTCCACCTTCACGCCCGAGACCGACTCGGAGAAGGATCGCGACGCCGCCCGGCGCTGGCAGTCCTTCTGGAATGTGTGGCACCTTGAGCCCGCGCTCTACGGACGCTACCCGGACGTGTTCCCGGGCGGCCTGCCCGCCGAACGCATCGGGATCAAGGACGGCGACATGGAGCGCGTCAAGGCGCATCTCGACTTCCTCGGCCTCAGCCACTACAACCGTTTCTTTGTCTCGACCCAGTCCGGGCCGGCCTTCGACATCCCGGGCTCCTTCGGCGGCGGCAAGGAAGGCCCGATCACGGAGAACGGCTGGGAGGTCTGGCCGAGCGCTTTCTACGACATCGTCATGTGGGTGACGCGCGAGTACGGCCGGCGCACGATCGAGATAACAGAGAACGGCGCCTGCTACAACGACGAGCCCGATGCGACCGGTAAGATCGACGACGAGCGCCGCCTCGCCTTCTACCGCGGTTACCTCGCCGAGCTGGCGCGGGCGATCCGGGACGGCGCCGACGTGCGCGGCTATCACGCCTGGAGCCTGATGGACAACTTCGAGTGGGCCGAGGGCTACACCAAGCGCTTCGGCCTCGTCCACGTCGACTTCAAGACCGGCAAGCGCACGATCAAGGAGTCCGGGCGCTGGTACGCGAAAGTGGCCGCGGCAAACGGCTTCTGATCCGGCGCCTCACCAAACGCAACAAACCGCACCGCTGGCGACAATAATTGTCGGGCGTGTCAGTAATTGTCATTGCGCAGGTTCCGACTGCCATTTCCTCAGAGCATTGGGGACGGACTATGAAAAAGTGAATTTGTTTGCCATCATGAATGCATGAGACAACCAAGATTCACGTTTCCGGGAGCGTATCACCATTGCATGAACCGGGGGATCAATGGTGAAGCCATTTTCAAGGAAGACAAGCAAAAAACGGTTTTTTTGGAAATGCTTGCCGAAAAGACGGGAAAATTCCGCATGCGCTTATTTGCGTATTGCATCATGGACAACCATTACCATTTGGTACTGGAGCGCGCTTCTGGCAGGATGTCGGATTTTTTTCGCAACTTAAACACTCAATACGCTTTTTTTTATCGTAAAAACACCAGTAGCAAGGGGTATGTGTTCCAAAACCGGTTTGTGTCCACCCTCGTTCAAGATGACGCTTATTTGAAACAGGTCATAGTTTATGTTTTGCAAAACCCGGTTAAAGCCGGAGTAACTGATGACTTCACGAAGTATCCCTGGTCAAGCGCAGTAAGTTATTTTGAGAAAGCAATCTCCGGATGGTTGGACGGCGAATTTGTTCTGGGATTATTTGGTAGCCGGAATAATTTGATTGGAGCAATGCGATCAACTGACAACAATAAACTAGCGATATTGAAAACCAGGCTTGGTCCAGTTTTTGGGGATGAAACTTTTGTTGAAAAGGCATTGGAACGTTTCGAGCGCAGACAGAAACCGAACCCAACCAAACAGAAGAGGCGGGATGATTTTGGTTTTGAACCTGTGGCCAAGGTAATTCAGGAGTTTGAACGGACCAAGGGGATAAAAATTGAAGATATCAATCTGGCTCATTGGGAAGGGAAAAGATTGCGGGCGGAGCTTTTGGCTCGGTTATATGACCAGACTGGATTGAAATACCGTGAAATAATTGAAATACAAATCTTCTCCGATTTGCACTATCAATCTATGTCTCGCTTATACCACAACTTCCGCAAGACGATGAGGCCATAAAATGAACATTTTCACTTTTTCATAGTCCGTCCCTAAAGCCCTCGTTCACTTTTTCATAGTCCGTCCCTAAAGCCCTCGTCCCTAAAGCCCTCGTCGTCCCCTTCGTCCTGGCCGGCGGCAGCGGTTTGCTGCTCGTCAAAACCCGCGGCAAGACTCCGGACGAAAGGGTATGTGCGAAGCTCGTCCCTTTTTTTACTCCCTGACTTCGATCGCCTTGATCGCCGTCCGGCCAAAGTACTGCGGGTGGTACATCCCCTGGGCGATCGCCGGCATCCAGGTGAAGCTGCCGCTGTACATCGCCTTGATGAAATAGACGATGCGCATAGCTCCGCTCAACGAGTAGGTGTAATAGACCAGGCGGTCGGCAGCGTTTTCCTGGCGCGCCCAGGGCGTCCAGTATTTGCCATGGTTTGCCGTGTTGAATTCCTTCAAAGAGCGGGTGGTGGCGATATCCTGGCGCAGGAGCTCGAAGCCGGCGGCCAGGGGTTCGTCGATCACGCCGTAGGGGACCTCCTTGTCGGCCTTGATCAACAATTCGACCTGGTAAACCTGTCCGCGCCGGAAAACCTCCGTCTTCTCCCCTTTTTCGTTGTAGACATTGCGCTGGATGTCGATGCCGCGGTTCTTTTTCCCGGCCTTGTCCAGCTTCCAGGTCAATTCGCTGCTGACATAAACCGGCTGATCGGCGCTGACCAAGGCTTCAATCGGCGTTTTCAAATCAATCAGTTTTTTGCTGACCTGCAGCACGTCGCGGACATTGGCGAACTCTTTCGTTGTTTTTTCGTCGAGCAGAACAATTTCGGCTCGGCGCGCCGTCGTTTTCTCCACCTGTTTCAGGTACTCGTCCATGGCGCTGAGAATCCAGAAGTTGGTCTGGGTCGTGTTCCAGCAGTAGGGTTGACATTCGAGAAGCCAGTTGATGATCCGCTCGGCCAGCACGTGCCCGTGCTCCACCTCCAGGACGGCCTGCAGGATCAGGGCGGTGGCGAAGCGCGATGAGTAGAATGGATAATCGCGGTGGTAGGCGTACTCGCCGGCATCGAAATAGGCGAAATCGGCCTCGACCTGCAGGCTGTTGTTGAACTCGGCCAGCATGGTTTTAAGGGAATCGGTCTCGATCCCCTGGTTATGCAGGGCGCGGTACAGGAACACCCGGCCGGGCAACGGCAAGGTGTCGCGCTCGGCGGCGAGCTTTTTCAGCTTGCCGGTGTCGGCTTCCTTGTGCAGGCTTAGGACGAACTGATAAAAGCTTTCGCAGGTCTTGTCCAGTTCAGCCCGTTGCAGGTATCCCGTCAGTTTCTGCACCAGTTGCGTGTCGACCTTGTAATCGCGTTCCCTGGCCAAGTAGAGCGCCCACAGGACATAGGCGGTCAGGTAATCTGAGGTATATTGTCCGCCGCGGTAGTAGGAGAGGGCGCCGGCGCTGTTCATGAATTCGGGGATGATCTTCAAATATCCCTCGACCGCCGCACGGATCTGCTCCTGGTCCAGGCCCAATTCCAGGCGCTCGGCCAGCTCCGGGCTGAAGGCCAGGAAGGGCATCACCTTGGAGGTTCGCTGCTCGAGGCACTCGTAGGGATAAAAAACGAGCTTCTTGGCAATATTGACCGCGGGGCGCAGCAGCGACGGGGCGGCCTTGATGGAGACGGTTTGCTCCACGCCGTCGGCCTGGGGCTCGATCATCTTTTTCACGCTCTTGCCGCTGGCAAAGTCAAGCAGGGTTTCGCTGACCAGCCGGTCGGTCACCGGCAATTTCTTCTCCAGCCCGTCCTTGTCGGCCGCGCTGACAGCATAAAAAACAATGCGCGCTTCGCCGACGCGGTTGGCGATGAACGGGAACTGGAACAACTCGTTCCGGCGCGGCCCCAGCGTGCGTTTGGCCTGCCCGGCGCCGTTGATGCCGATCCCTTCGGGCTTGGCCAGCAGGGTGAGCTGGAGATCTTTCGCCGTGCGGTTGCTGAGCTGCACACCGGCGTTGAAGGTGTCATCCTGGCGGGCAAACTCGGGCATGGCTTCGCTGATCAGCAGGTCCTTGCTGACCATGAGTTCCTTCTCCGCCCGGCCAAAACTGTCCTCGTTGTAGGCCACGGCCATGATGCGGTAGGTAGAAAGCTGGTCCGAGCTCTCGAAGTCAATTGCGGCATTGCCTGCCTCGTCCGTTTCGACGGTTTTAAAGAACAGGACCTCGCGGAAATCGCTGCGTATGCGGATGCCGGAAGTGTCTGCTTCGGCATCCGCGGCCGCTTCTCCCTTCATGCTGCGGGCCATCATTTTTTTTTCCGCGGCCATGGGCATGGCCGGAGCGACACCGCCTTCAACGCCGCCCATGACGCCGTCCATGATGCCGCCCTCGATGCCCTCATCCGTGACGAACTTCCCGGTCAGGTCCCAATACTTTTCTTTCATGACCGGGATCAGTACCAGGTCGCAAGGGTAATGATCGCTGCCGTTGAAATAAATGCCCGATTGGAAGGTGGGGAAGTATCCCTTGGCTCTGGCTTTGACGATGTAATTCCCGCTGGACAGGCCGGGGAATGAATAATAACCCTGCGGGCTGCTGACGGCCGTTTTCAGTTCAATGTGCTTCTCATCCTCGAGGATGACGGCCGCTCCGGCGATCGGCATGGCGTCGGGTCCGGTAATGCTGCCGAAAATCGCCGGCCCGGGCAAGTCGATGTCCATGGTCGGGCGCGCGAAAGTCCATTGCCTGTAATTCTTCGAATAATAGGTCCTGAGCATGCTCCTGGCCAGCGGGTCGGTGTAGTAAAAGCGCCTGAGCGGATCGGGGGTCTGATAATCCTGAAGGGAGAGGTTGCCCTTGTCGACGGCGTAGACGAAAAGCTTCGCCCGCACGCCTTTTTGCTGCGCATCGAGGGTCCTGATCTTCACGGTCGCCTTGCTGGCCGGCTTGATCTCGCCGGGGCTTTCCAGTTCGACGCGCATGGTTTTGCCTTCATCCAGGACCTGAAACTCCTTGGTGCACTCGTCGGAAGCATTGTTGGCGAACATGGCGATCACGCTGACGCGGATGGCCGGGAAATATTCTTTCTTGACCGGGAGTTCAAGGAGCGTCATCTTCTGCAGGTCGAGAACCATGGAATCCAGGATTTTTCCCCTTTCGACCGTCACCAGGGCCTGACCTGCCCGTGATGAACGGATGAAGCATTTCAACTTATCGCCGACATGCAGCGCTTCCCGATCGCATTCGATGCGCAGCCCTTCATCGCGGTCGGAATAGCCGCTGTCCCAGGCGAAGAAGCTGTCCGACGTCGAAACGACGCGGCCGTTTGGGTCGGGGGTGTCGCAGCGCAGGACGTAGCGGCCGGCCGTCGGCACGCGGAAAGCGTGGGTTTTGGTTTTATCGACGAAGATGTCGTCGGGCCCGGTCACTTTTATCAGTTTGCGCTGGTAATCCTCATAGATTTCCCGGTAAAGGGTAACCCGGATCTTGCCGGAAACGGGTTTTCCCGTGAAGTTGACCAGGGCCAGTTCGGCATCGATCCGCTCTTTCAGGTTATGATAGTAGCCGATGCGGATGCCGGTTAAATAGTTGCCTGGGAAATAAACCGACTGGGTCCGGGCGGTGAACTCCTTGCCTTCGGCTGATTTGCCGGTGGCCGTAAAAAGGAGACCGGCGAGATAATTGGTCTTTTTAAATGTTTTCAGCGGAATGCCGAGAACGTATTTCCCGCCTGCATCCAGCTTGTCCTTCCCTTGCTGCGACGGGTCGTTTGATGCCAGGTTGCGATCAAGGCCAAAAGCGTAGCGCTCCAGTTCGCTGCCGCCGAACCCCCGGGCCGCCGCCGAAGCCACCTCCAGGCTGTAGCTGAAGCCGTCGCCGGCCATGGGATTGCCGGCCAGGTAGGAGCCGCTGACCGTTGGCCGGAAGAAATCCTGAAACAGGTAGCGCTCGGCAATGTCGGTGATCGTCACCTCGAAGGTGTTCGGCTGGTAATAATCGATGGTAACGCCATGCTGCCCCAGCCAGGATTGGCCGTCCTGGACTCTGACCTGGAATTGGTAGCGTCCCTTTTTGCCGGCCGGGTCGGACTGGTATTCATAATGAAAGCCGCCCAGCCGGTCGAGCGGCAGCGTTTCGGTTTTTACCTTTTGCCAGTCGGGGCCGATGATCTCCAGCGAGGCCGTTGTCGCTTGCGGTGAGGTGACCTTGCCCAAAGCGTATTCCTTGACGATGCCGGCGACGTGGACCGTGTCGCCCGGCTTGTAAAAGTCGCGATCGCTGAACACGGAGATCCGCAGCTCGCGGGCCGAAACCGGTTCGAGCCCGACCTTGGCCAGCGCCATGTCGTCGCTGCCCGGGTTCTTGGCTATGATCAGATCGTCCTGATTCACCCCCGCTTCGTCGATGAGGATCCCGTTGGCGCCCGATTCGCCGAGCGGCGCCGTTTCCCGGGAACGCATGAGAAAGAAAGGCTTCTGCCCGAGCCCCTGGCCCGAGCGGTTGTCGTAGAGCCAGTAAAGGGTCTGGTCTTTGCCGGCCTTGATGACCATGTCCATATGGCGGCGGTGAAAGACATGCAGTTCGGGAGGATCCGCCGCCAGACGGTGCGGCAGGGCGATTTCCCGGCAAACGTTGTACGGCTCGCGCTTTTGGACCAGGAACCCGAAGAAGCCCAGAGGGGAGCCGAGCTTTTCGTCTCCTAGGGTTTGCATTTTTTCGCCTTCGGGCAGGTTCTCCAGGTTTTCCAGGATTTCCGTCTCGATAAAGTCGGCCTTGAAGTTTTTCCCCTGCAAAATGCCGAAACCGCCGGTTTCCAATTGGGTATAAAAATTCGGAGTCAGCTTGAACATCCGGATCCCGGCCTTGGCGATGCTTTTCGTGGTCAGCAGCAGGTTATTCTCATCCATGCTGAAGCCGATGAACGGGGAAAGGCTGGAGCAGACCTTGGCTGAGAGCTCGAGCTTCTCCGGGAGCTGTTCGTGATAGATGTTGGTTAGGCCCTTCCCGACTTCGATGCTCAAGGCGTCTCCCGACGACAGTTCTTCTTCGATGGCCACGACCAGGTTTTCATTCCCGCGATAGCTTGGCTCGAGATGAAACTTGAGGGTCCTCTTTTCCTTGCCCTTCATTTTGAAAACAGTGATAAGGTTTTGGTTGAATTCGGCAATGGGGTTGGAAAATCCGAGCCAGAAATTGGGCTCGTCGGTTCTAAGGATTACGGGCTGCGGGCCGTCGTAGCGGAACGGCGGCACCGTTTCGAAAGTGAAGGCAAATTCCTTGTCGGTCCCGGTGCTTCCTTCGCTGCCGCTAAACCCCTTTTTTACGACAAATTGGTAGAGCATTTCCCGTCGCAGTTTCCCGGCAAAGCGGATTGCGAGCTCATCAGCCGCTTTCTGAGAAAACTGGAGCGAGACCGGCTCGCCGCTCTTCGCTTCTTTGAGAATGAAAAAACCCCTGGCCTTGGCGGCCGAAACCGGCTGCTCGAAGCGCAGGATCAGCGAGTCGTTGACCCAAACCGCGAAATCCAATTTTTCGTTCGCCGGCAATGATGAAAAGTAATCCAAGCTGGAGGTCTTGATTTCACGGGGAAAAGCCCGTGGTGTGCTCCACTGCCAGCGCATCTCCTTGGGCATGGTTTTTCCGGAGAGCGACCGGGTCCCGGCCGGGATGGTCGCCGTGTAGGTAGTGGAATAATGAAAGCGCGACTCGGACTTAAAGGCCAGGGTGCGGTTGCCGCGCCAGGTGAATAAACCTCTGACAGCCGGGGAGATCTTGATCAGGGCGGCGCCGTCCCGCTTGCCGCCCAAAGGCAGCATATCGTCGGAAAAGGTGATGGTCAGCTCTTTGTTCGCCAGGCTCTGCAGGTCTCCCGATAAGTTGTAAATGGCCTGCAAATCTTTTTTTTGCCTGTCCCCGGCCAAGGCCGTTGCCAGGCATATCGTTGAAAAAACCGCCAGTATAGCCGCGAAAATTTTCATGCCCGCCTCCTTTTGGCAAATCGTCAAATCGGATTAGACGGCACTTTAAATAAAATTGGAAGAAATCGTTTGCCGCTGCTCCGCTGAAGGATTATGCGCGAGGAGTTTTTTTTTTACAACCTCGGAGGGGGAAAGGGAAGGGCTCAGCCGATCTTGGCGTGCCTGTAGAAGTTTGTGGCGATGATTTTCTCGTGGTAGTCGCTGTTGGTATATTTGTAGCCGTTGTTGTAGAGGATGAGGGCCTTGATGATGTCGCCCTTGGTTTCGCGCAGATAGCTTTTTAGGATGGTGAGGCCCAGTTCGATGTTGTAGTCGACCTGGGAGAGCTTGCGGCGGTCAATGTCCAGTTCTTCCTTCCAGACCGTATAGTTGACCTGCATCAGGCCGTAGGCGCCCGCCCTGGACACGGCATGGCGGTTGAAGCGGCTTTCCACGAAAATGATCGCCATCACCAGGTAGGGGTTGAAGCCGTGTTTCCGGCTCAGGTTGAAAACCGCGCCGGTGATATTCGCGAATTCGGGGGTTTGCAGGCGATAGACATTTTCCTGGAAACGGTAGAAATCGGTCTTGGCCATGGCTTCCCGGTGGGCGTCTATTTTATCGTTGAGGGTGTCAACGGTTTTGCGCAGCGACAA
>JAPKZL010000256.1 GCA_026393795.1 Candidatus Aminicenantes bacterium
GAAGGTTTTCTCTCTCATGCTAAAATCTCGTGGGTTCCATGATCAGCACCTGGTCCTGGCCGTCGATTTCCTTCAGCATTACCTTCACCCTTTCGCGGCGCGAAGTGGGCAGGTACTTGCCCTTGAAGTCGGGGCAAATGGGCATTTCGCGGTGGCCGCGGTCAATGAAGGCGGCCAGCTGCACCGACGCCGGCCGGCCCAGTTCAAAGATCGAATCCATGGCGGCGCGGATGGTGCGGCCGGTAAACACCACGTCATCGATCAGAATGATGTCACGATCCTCGATGCTGAAATCGATCTGGGTTTTTTTTACGGCCGGCTGCTTCTCGTGCTTGTGCAGGTCGTCGCGGAACATGGTGATATCGAGGATGCCCAGGGGGATGTCGATGTTTTCCAGTTCCCTGATCAACTGCTGGATGCGGCGGGCCACAAAGACGCCCTTGGTCTGGATGCCTATGAGCACCAGGTTTTCGGCCTCGCGGTTGCGCTCCAGTATTTCCATGGCCAGGCGCAGGAAGGTGCGTTTCATCTTTTTTTCGTCCATGATCTTGGCTTTGATTTTTTCTTCCATGGGTTTCTCCTTTGGCGGCAAAGGGTATTATAATAAAAATAATATTATTTGCAAGGGTGGTGACCGTTTCAGGTCAGGCTGGCTTGCAGCAAAGCAATGACCTCGGAAAGCTTCGAAAAATCTTGGGCGCGGCCCTCGAGCAGATTTTCGCTGCCGCCGCCCTTGCCGCCCAGGAGTCCGAATAGCTGGGCGCTGATCCGGCGCAAATCGAAATTTCCCTGACCGCGGCCGATAATAATGTGTTTTTGCGGGTTCTGGGCATAAACCAGCACCTGTTTGCCTTGCTTTAAAAGCGATACGGCGAAAAAGCGCATAGCGGTGCTATCCAAGTCGCTGAACTCGCGGACAATCAGGGGTTCGCGGCCGGCGGCCGTGGCGGCAATCTCCTTTTCCAGGTCGCGGCGTTGTATTTTTTTGAGGGCCCGGCGTAGTTCGTCTTTTTCCGCCAGCAGGGTTTCCACTTGGGCGGGGATTTCCGCCAGGGGCAGGGTGACGACATGTTGCAGATGCTGGGTGACCTCTTGCTTTAACTGGTAGTCGCGCAGGGCACGATAGCCGGCCGCGTAGTAAAGACGGATATTGGCGCGGATGCGTTCAGTCTTGATGATTTTAAGCAGGCCGATCTCGGCGCTGCTTTTCAGATGGGTGCCGCCGCATGCCGACTGGTCCAAGCCCGTTATTTCTACCACGCGGATCTTGCCCTGGCGCTTGGCCGGCTTGCGCAAATGCAGAGAGGATAGGTCTTCTGTTTCAAAAACGCGAACAGGCAGATTGGCGAAGATCAAGCGCGCGCATTCGCTCTCCAGGGTGCTGATCTCCTCTTTATCCAGTACCTGGCGCCCGATTTCGATCGAAGAATGTTCCGGGCCTATGGCAAAGGATAGGGTAGGAGCGTTGAAAAGGTTTAGCAGGGCCTGCGAGAGCAGGTGCTGAGCGGTATGCTGCTGCATGTGGTCGTAACGGCGCGGAAAATCGAGTTGCAGG
>JAPKZL010000257.1 GCA_026393795.1 Candidatus Aminicenantes bacterium
TACCGTAAACCTAAATCTTTTCAATCCTGTGTTTGTACACCACTCCCCTGTCGGCGAGCTCTTTCAGCATGAACTCCACGCACTCGGGCTGCTCGCCGATGAACTCGGGGGCGATGATCCCCCGGCGCTTGAACAGGCCGCGGCCGAGCATGCGCACGGCAGCGGTGGCCGTGTAACCGGTGGTGCGGGCCATGGAGTGGACGTTGCTGGCGGCATCGAAGCGGTCGAGCAGGTCGTAGACATAGCGCAGCCTGTCGCCTCCCTTCTCCCCTTCCACCAGCACCTGCATGACGGTGATGTCGGTCTCGCCCGGCTGCAGCTTCCAGATCGGAAAAAGCAGCTTGGCCGTCAGGTCGAGCGGGCGGATGCGCATGCCGTGGACCTCGACCGGCTCCTGGCTGAAGAAGCCGGTTTCGCGCAGGACGGCGATCTTTTCGATGTGGCCGGGATAGCGCAGGGTTTTCTCCTTCATGTTGGGGATGTCCAGGGTGCGCACCAGGGTGCGCAGGCCGTCGCTGTTGAAGGCGACCAGGGAGCTGACGCCGGGGACGTTCAGGTACTCGGCGTCGGACAGGGCGGGGCGCACCACCAGCTTGCCGTTCTCCATGTAGCGCGCCGGACGGATGTATTCCTCGATCACGTCGCTGGGCGAAAAGACGGCCTTGTACTCATAGGGCCAGATGCGCGTCTCGGGGAGACCGCCGACGTAGATCAGGGCCGAATGGGTCTTGTCCAGCAGATGGTGCACGTGGCCGACCAGGATGTTGCTCATCCCCGGGGCCACCCCGCAGTCGACGATGGCGGTCACCCCGTTTTTTTGCGCCAGTTCATCGAGCAGGAAGGGATCCTCGGGGAAAAAGGCGATGTCGACCACATCCTTGCCGGCCTCGATCACCGCTTTCAGAGTCTGGAAGCCCAGAAATCCCGGGACGGCGTTAAGCACCATGTCGTGCCCTGAAACCAGCTCCTTCACCTTGGCCGCGTCGGACAGGTCGACCTGGATTGTTTTTACCGACTTGCCGGCGGCGCACTTGCGCAGCGAATCGGAACTGATGTCAACGACGCTGACAGCGAACGACGCGTCCCCGGCCAGGTCGATGGCAATGGGGGCGCCGATCAGGCCCGAGCCCAGGACGATTATTTTCTTTTGCTTCATGTTTATTCTCCTTGGATTTTCATTTTGGGGGAATGGTTTAAATGCTAAGAGGACAGGGAGAAAAGGGGATCAAAGGCCGCTGAAACGGTTGAGAAAAGCAACCGTAAGGCAATGGTGCTTGTTTGTCGTCATCAAGACATTGTAATCCAGGAATAACGCATTGTAAATAGGCTATTTCATGATCTGGATCCGGCCCATGGCCGGCTGCGGCACCAGGGCCTTGGAGAGGGCGCTGACCCCTTCGCCGACGTAGAACGCCGCCACCAGCACCACCGCTGAAAGGATCAAGCCCATGGCGATGTTTCCCTTCTGCAGCTCCTTGCCCGGCGTGATGCGGCGGGCCAGGCGGCCGAACAGGCGCAGGGTCAGCGAGATGGTGAACAACGCCAGGATCATCGACATGACCAGGTGGCCGACGACCAGCAGCAGCAGCTCCCAGAGGGGCAAGCCGCTCTGCATCGGGGCCGAGAGCTGCAGGCGCACCATGCCGACCACGGCCGTGAGCCCTTTTTCCAGTATGATGGAGGCGGAGATGAGGATGGTGGCCATCAGCAGGCCCACGGCAACGTTGCCGTTCTTGATCTCGCTTTCCATGTCGAAATCGGGGTTGGCGCGGATGAACAGCCGGTAGGTCAGGTAGATCACCAGCCCCGACATCACCACCAGCAGGGCGAATTCAAAAAGACTGATCAACAGACGGGTCACAAACATGTCGCCTCCTTTCAAATCCAGCTGCGCTGGATAAGTACCTTT
>JAPKZL010000258.1 GCA_026393795.1 Candidatus Aminicenantes bacterium
AAAGCGCTGGTAGTCAAATACTCCGGCCTGACCGGGAAATCCAACAACCCGGTAGACATGGAAACGCTGCAGAAGACCGGGCTGAAGCTGCACAAGGAGATCCTGACCCTGGACGACAAGCAGTGCCAGATGCGCACCATCGGCACCGCCCACCTGGTGGAGATCATGAACGACTACGACCTGCTGCCGGTGAAAAATTTCCGCTTCGGCAGCCATCCCGAGGCGGTCAAGCTGGCCTCCTGGGTATGGAAGAGTTATTTCACCCAGAACGTCCCCGACGGCTGCTGGTTCGGCTGCACCCTGTCCTGCGCCCACGGCGTGGACAATTTCGAATTGAAGACCGGCCCCTACAAGGGACACAAGGTCCTGGTCGACGGCCCCGAGTACGAGACGGTAGGCGGCTGCGGTTCCAACCCGGCCATTTTCGATCCGGCCGCCGTGATCGAGATCAACTTCTACTGCGACACCTACGGCCTGGACACCATCTCCTTCGGCACGTTGACCGGTTTTGTCATGGACTGTTACGAGAACGGCATCCTGAACAAGGAGCGTACCGGCGGACTTGAAATGACCTGGGGCAACTGGCGGGCGGCGCTGGAGATGATGCACCAGATCGCCCGCGGCGAAGGCTTCGGACTTGTCGCCGGCAAGGGCGTCAAGTTCATGCAGGAATATTTCGCCAGGGAATACGGCGCAAACGCCCAGTTTCTGAAGGACATCGGCATGCACGGCAAGGGGCTGGAGCAGTCCGAGTACCAGTCCAAGGAATCGCTGGCCCAGCAGGGCGGCTACTACCTGACCAACAAGGGGCCGCAGCACGACGAGGCCTGGCTGATCTTCATGGACATGGTCAACAACATGCTGCCCACATTCGAGAAGAAGGCCGAGGCGCTGCATTATTTCCCGGTCTTCCGCACCTGGTTCAGCCTGCAGGGCCTTTGCAAGCTCCCCTGGAACGACATCGAGCCGGCCAACAACGCCGAGAATGCCGAGCCCAACAAGGTCCCCGAGCACGTGCAGAACTACGTGGACATCTTCAACGCCATCACCGGCGAAAAGATCGACAAGGAAGAACTGATGATGCAGTCGGAACGGGTCTACAACTTCCAGCGCATCTTCAACCTGAAAATGGGCCACGGCAAGCGCCCCGAGGATTACCCGCCCTACCGCGCCATGGGGCCGGTCACAGTCGAGGAGTACGAGTCGCGCGCCGAGCGCTATGACAAGGCGCTGAAGGAAAAGCAGAACATCGACCCGGCCGGGAAAAGCACCGAGGAAAAAATCAAGATATTGCGCAAATATCGCGAAGCGCAATATGAGAGCCTGATCGACGCCGTCTTCAAGCGCCGCGGCTGGTCCAAGGACGGCGTGCCCACGGTCGAGCACCTGAAAAAGATCGGCATGGACCTGCCGGACGTGCTCGAGCTGGTCAAGAAACACCTGTAAGTTGACGACGTAGGGGCAGCCCTTGCGGCTGCCCTTTTTCTCGGTTCGCAATCAAGGAAATTAAAAATGGGAGGGTTGCAAACCCTCCCCTACATAAAAAAGTATTTCTAGTTCCTCATTACTTGGCTTTCACGCGCGGTAAAATCAAAATAACTAAAATTACCTTCTAATTTATAACTCGGATGGTAAATAAAATTGTTCTACATCTTTAATGGGGATAATATTTTTGGATTCGATAATTGAAGATAACCTGTTTATAATATTCTCTGGATTTATATCTTGAATGTAAATCTTATTTATATTAGTCATAGATCTGATTATCTTTCGATCAATTTCACGATTAAAAAAAGGGAAAGAATACCCTATTACAACTAGGACTGATGTTAATTTTGCAATCTCTTCTGCTTTTGCTAAATAATCTTGATTATGATTAGACTCCCAAGCAAAATTGACTAAAGGATAAATTTTTGGATTTCCATAAAATTGTTCAAACTTGGCTTTTAAATTAGTTGGAGATTGATCAGAAAAATCTTCAAATATGTTCTTAACTTCCATGGTATTTTCTCTTTCCATTACTGCAGTTGTTCCATTTAGTTTTACAATTTCAAAAATGTCATCTGTCAATTTTCTTGGATTTTTTATGTTCTTTGAAGGAGCAATATTTAATATTTCTTGAATAATAGCCAATTTATCGATTTGCAGATATTCCGAAAATGCTTTTTCAAATTGGTAGTCATAATTCCAACTCAGAATTCTAATTGAATTCGAAATTTCCTTCCTCTCATTTATTATAGCTGCAATAAAGCTATCATAACGTTCATCAACATTTTTTATTTGCTCGTAAGCGAAAAACATAATCAACAACATCTTCAACTTCTTAAGTTCTTGATTACTCTCCGTAATAGATAACTTTTTAGCTAAAGTATCAATGCTTGCATGTTTTTTTACTTTCTCAAGAAGCCATTTTAAATCCGAAATAATCTGGTGATTCTCATTGGCCTTCCCTCTTCCAATATCCTTCGTTGTGATCATCTTTTTTTCTTTATTGGGATTAAACG
>JAPKZL010000259.1 GCA_026393795.1 Candidatus Aminicenantes bacterium
AATTGATAATGTCAATAACTTAATTAATTTTATTAATATTTAATCAGCAATAAATTGATTTTAATGATTTTCAGACCTGCAGGATTTGTTCTGTCAAATCCGAATCGTTGCCGGGCGCAGATTTGCTGTATATGCTGTCACCCCCTTCGCCGTTCACTAGCGGCTCAAGGACGTAGCGCGGCCTTGCCCGCAAAACGAATGTCCTGTTTTTTTACGAATCCATGCCGGAATGTAACAAAAAAAGGACACCTTTCAGCTTCTTCCCTGGCATAGATTTTGCTTGAAATAAATGGATGGGTGCACACATGAAAAACAAAACAACAGTTTGCCTGCTGGCTTTTTTGATGCTTCCCATGGCGGCCCGCGCCCAGCGGAGGCAGATCAGCCTCGTGGGAACGGTGGGCATGGCCACCGGCAACATGGAAAGGCTGATCGTCAACCTGGGGATCGAAATGGAGGTTTTTCATCATTTCTACGCGCAGGTCAGCTTCGACAACTTCCTCACTTGGGACTCCCTGACGGGCTATTATGCCCGGGACGGCCGTATCTGGTTCGACCCGGCGATACGCACCCGGGTTTTCGGTATGAACCTCTTGGGGACCTTCAAGCTCCCCCTGACCCAACAGAGCGCATGGTTTGCCAAGGCCGGCGTTGCCTACACGTTCCGTTCCCGGTATTTTTATGACAATTACTACTATGATGGCTTCGGCGATTACGGGTACGGCGACTACTACGATTATTATGGCGAGTCGTACTCCAGTGAGGATGAGAACCCGATGCGGACCGGTTTGGCCTACGTCCTGGGAACGGGGATCGAATACCGGCTCAACAAAAAACTGGCCCTGACCGGCGGCGGTACCTATGAGTCCCTGTTTGATCAGACTCCCGCATCCGGGAATAACGGAGAACACGGCAACTGGGTGAAACTCTACATCGGATTCAACTACCGGATCAGATAAGAACAAAAGGGCGAACACGGGGGTTCGCCCCTACAAATTCCATGATCACGCATCCCCTGCGGGGGTATATGATTTGTGTTGTCACGAAGTTAACCCAGCAGATTGATCCTGGTGAAAATGTAGTCCAGATCCTCTTCCTTCAGCACCACGCGAAAATAATCGCTGTCGCCGAGTTGCTGCGGCTGGTAGCCTTCGGACTCGAAATACTTGGCCGACTTGCGGCGGTCAAACCAGTAGACCAGGGCGATGCGGCCGCGGACGATCTCGATGGCCGTGATGCCGTGGCGGCCGATGCCGCAGCCCGAATTGAACAGGCAGGGCAGCAGCGGGCCGTCGTGGTAGAGATTTTCCGCGCGCCGCACCTGGCGGTCCTTATGCTGCAGCTTGATATATTCCTCTTTCAGGCGTGCCAGCTTTTGCTCCAGTTCCTGCTTCGCGGCAGCTTTGGCCCGCGGATACTTGCGGCAAAGATTCTCGATCTCGATCTTCAGGGTTTCCAGGCGCGGCAGGGATTCGAATAAAGGCCGGTGGGTATGGCCGATCAGGGCCATGACCTTTTTCTCACGGGCAAAGCTGTACATGCGCCTTTCAACGCGGAAGCGGCGGCGGCTGCTTTCGGCCACCGTGTAGTTGCCGATGCCCAGGGGGCGGAGCAGCCAGCGCAGGAACAGGATACCGAAGGTCTGGAACGCCCAGTTGAGGCTCGAGGTCTGGTGGCCGTGCATCACGAACAGCAGCTTGCCGCCCAGGCGGATCTTCA
>JAPKZL010000260.1 GCA_026393795.1 Candidatus Aminicenantes bacterium
GACGTGCGCTATGGTCGTGCCGCTGAGGGCAGCGGGCTTTGGCTCCTGTGCTTCCAGTACGCCTTCCGCCATCCGGCCAGCGGCAAAAAGACCACGGTCAGCTACTTGCCCGAGCCCTGGCGGGAAGCGATGGGGCTGTCCCTGGATACCTAGTCGGCAAAGGGGTAGGGAACGCAAATTTGCGTTCCCTGCGGGAAAATTGCAATTGTGTTGACAAACATGGGCTGCTTCCTTGATTTGACTTCTTGAAAAGTTTAAAATAGCGGAGCCCTAATCCAGCAGTGCTGGATAAGAGCCTTAAATAGCAAATTCAAAATTTGTTCTAAAAAAACAACAAATTTTAGAATTTGCTATAAGGCTCTAAGGAGTCGAAATGGAAGAACTGAGCAAAAGGACATTTTGCGAAAAAATATTCGACTACGAGAAAAAAAAAGAATGGGAATTCCAGGGCAGCCTGCCCGCCATCATCGACTTCTACGCCGACTGGTGCGGACCGTGCAAAATGGTCTCGCCCATACTGGAAATACTGGCTATAGAATACAAGGGCAAAGTCGACATGTTCAAGGTGAACACCGACAAGGAGCAGGAGCTTTCCACCGCCTTCGGCATCATGACCATCCCCAGCCTGATGTTCATTCCCAAGACAGGCCAGCCGCAGATGGCCCGCGGCGCCCTGGACCGCCAGGGCTTCGTGAAGATGATCCAGGAAATCCTGGGCGTGAAATAGGGTAGGCTATGTAGGGGTTCAATAAGATATCAAAGCAATTCGTATTGAACCCCTACAATATTTTTTTCATCCGATTCTATTTATCACCTGTTTTACTAATTCCTCCTTTTGTGATATTTTCCAGCCATGGACGGCGATAAAAACACCAAGGTCGAGCGGGCGCTGCAGGAGTTGTTCAAGCTGAAGAACGACGTCGAGACCGAGCTGCGCCTGATCAAGGTCGATGCCTTCAGCGGCGAGTTCTGCGCTTTCCCGGAGCGGCTGGCGCCCGAAGTCGTCGCCCTCTATAAAAAGCGCGGCATCGAGCGTCTCTTCGCCCACCAGGGCGAGGCGCTGGAGCATATCCTGCAAGGGCGGCACACGGTGGTGGCCACGCCCACCGCCTCGGGCAAGACGCTGATCTACAACGCCGCCGCCCTGGACGCTTTGAGCCGCGACCCGTCGGCCAAGTCCCTGTACCTGTTCCCGACCAAGGCCCTGTCCCAGGACCAGCTGGCCGAGCTGTTCGACCTGAACAAGGCCCTGGGCGACAAGCTGGGCCTCTACACCTACGACGGCGACACGCCGACCAGCATGCGCCAGGCCATCCGCAAGCATGCGCAGATCGTCCTGTCCAACCCCTACATGCTGCACTCGGGCATCCTGCCCCATCACACCAAGTGGGCCAGCCTGTTCGAAAACCTGAAGTATGTGGTCATCGACGAGCTCCACTATTATACCGGCGTCTTCGGTTCGCACGTGGCCAACGTCATGCGCCGGCTGAAGAGGATCTGCGCCTTCTACGGCGCCCGGCCGGTCTTCATCATGAGCTCGGCCACCATCGCCAACCCGGCCGAGCTGGCCGAGAAGCTGATCGAGGAGAAGGTGGTCCTGGTCGACCGCAACGGGGCGCCGCGCGGCGAAAAGCTCCTGGTATTCTTCAACCCGCCGGTGGTCAACCGCCAGTTGGGCATCCGCCGCTCCTATGTCTCGATGAGCCGCGAGATCGCCGGCATCCTGCTCAAGTCCGGCCTGCAGGTGATCACGTTTGCCAACTCGCGCCTGATCACCGAGATCCTGGTCAAGTACCTGAAGAACGATTTCGAAAAAACGGTCCAGGAGAAGGGAACGGTGCGCGGCTACCGCGGCGGCTACCTGCCCAAGATGCGCCGCGAGATCGAAAAGGGACTGCGCGACGGCAAGATCAAAGCGGTGGTTTCGACCAACGCCCTGGAGCTGGGCATCGACATCGGCTCGCTCGACGCCGTGGTCCTGGCCTCCTACCCGGGATCGATCTCCTCCACCTGGCAGCGCATCGGCCGGGCCGGCCGGCGCAGCAGCCGCTCGCTCGGCGTGCTGGTCGCCTCCTCCATGCCCATCGACCAGTACATCGTCAACCATCCCGAATATTTCAGCGGCCAATCGCCGGAAGTGGGGCGCATCAACGCCGACAACCTGACCGTGCTCATCGACCACATCAAGTGCGCGGCCTTCGAGCTGCCCTTCGCCAAGGGCGACGCCTATGGCGCCGAGAACCTCGAGGAGATCCTTTCCTACCTGGCGGAGAACCAGGTGCTGCTGCGCAAGGACGACAAGTGGTTCTGGACCGAGGAGGGCTACCCGGCCGACGCCGTCAGCTTGAACCGGATCACCTCGGACAACTTCGTGGTGGTCGACCGCACGGAAGGGGAGAGGGTGATCGCCGAGGTCGGGTTCAGCGATGCCCTGGAGACGCTCCACCCCAAGGCGATCTACATCCTGGAAGGCGAGCAGTATGTGGTCGAGGAGCTCGATTACGAGAACCGCAAGGCGTTCCTGACCCGTTCCAACGCCGATTATTACACCGATTCCATCACCTATACCAAGATCAAGATC
>JAPKZL010000261.1 GCA_026393795.1 Candidatus Aminicenantes bacterium
TTCAGTTCCGTTTTCTTCGATGTGGCCGAAGCCATGCTTCCTTCGGCGATATTTTGCACGCCGCTGCGAGCCGCCTGCACCATCTGGTCATGGGTACGTGAACGCTTGTCGATGAAACGGCCGCAAAAAACAACCGTCAGGTCATACGCCAGCTGGGCGGTTTGAAAGCTGCGCAGCTTGCGGTCGCCGCCATGGGGAGGAATGAGGTTTGTGTCGCCATCCATTTGCGTTGCTCCATTCAAGAATATTGCCCCTGGCAAATTGCTTGAGGCTTAATTCATCCAATCGATATTGTCAATGTTGTATTTTGTGTTCTGGCCGCGGAAGGGGTTCCATAGCCGACGAACTTTTTTTTTACGGTTTCTTGGGGAACCAAGGGAAAAAGATCGGGGTCTTTTTCTTGTACTCCTCGAAATCGGGCCGGCCGCGGTACTTTTTTTCCAGCAGCGGCACGCCGGAGACGAACAGCAGCAGGAAGGTGATGAGCGCGGGCCCGACCAGCCCCAGCCAGCCCCGGGGGGCGGAAAGGGCGATGACGGCCATGCCCCACCACAGAGTGGCTTCTCCGAAGTAGTTGGGATGGCGGGTATAGCGCCACAAGCCGCCGGTCATGAGCTTGCCGCGGTTGGCCGGATTCTTGATGAAAGCGGCCAGCTGGCGGTCGCCGCTGGTTTCAAACGAAAAACCGGTCAGCCAGACCAGCATGCCCAGGCCGTCCAGCAGGTTTAATGGCGGCTGCTCCTGGCCGACGATCAGCAGCACCGGCGTGATGACCACCAGCAGTAAAAGACCCTGCAGCATGAATATCTGGCCGAAACTGCGCAGCAAGAAATATTTTCCCCAGCTTTTGCGCCAGGCGGCGTAACGGAAATCCTCTTCCTTGCCGCGGTTGCGTTGGAAAATGTGCAGGGCCAGACGGCCGCCCCAGGTCCAAAGCAGCGCCAGGGCCAGCCATTGCCGGGGCCGGCACTGGCCGTACAAGGCAAATACCGTTGTGCCGACAAGGATAAAGCCCAAGCCCCAGGCGATATCGACGATGCCGTTATTTTTCCTGGCCAGGGCGATGATGAAGACCAGGATCATGTAAATCAGGGCGATGACCGTTGCCGTAGCCAACAATTGGACCATCGTACCTCCTTTGCTTCCGGCCGATTTCAGATCCGTCCCATTTTAGCCAGGAAGCGGCGGGCGCGCAAGGCGCTCTTCTCCTTGTCTTTGATTTCCAGCATGATGTCAAAATCGGCGCGGCCGGCCGCACGCAGGAAGCGGGAAAAGCCCTTCAGACTGATGCTCTCGGCGTGGCTGCCGCGGCGTTCGCCCTTTTTCTGCGAGCTGTAGTCGACCATGGGCACGCCGTCGCTTTTTCTCCAGCTGGCCGCTGCCAGGGAAATGGCTGTTGCCAGCTCCTCGCCCTCGTTGTTCAACTGGTGGTGGAAGGAATCGAAAAGGACGGGGATGCCGGTGCGGCGGCTGATGTGCAGGCAGTTGTCGAGGCTGTACTGGCGGTCATCGTTCTCCACCACCAGGCGGCGGCGGACGCTTGGCTCGAGCCGTTCGAAACGGAGGCAGAAACGGTCTAGGCTCGCCGGCTTGTCATTGTAGACGCCGCCGCCATGGATTTGGATTTTCGCGGAGCGGTCGAGACCCAGCAGGTCGAGGACGCGGGCATGGTACTTGAGCTCGGCGGCGCTGCGCTTGAAAATATCTGGATCGGGCGAATTGATCAGGGTGAATTGATCGGGGTGCATGGAGATCCTCATCCCGCTTTTTTTGATGAAGGCCCCCAGCTCGGCAAATTCGGCGGCAAACACTGCCGGCCAGCGGACTCGGGAGACTGGGTGCGAGGCGAAGGGAACCAGGTCCGACGTGACGCGGAACAACAGCAGGACGTTGGCGCGGTTGAACTCCAGCCGCCGGCGCAGGCATAGCAGCTTCTCACGAACGGTCGCCAGCAGACGCTCGGGGGAGTAGGAGCCCAGGCGGAATGTGCGGCTGGAGGTGCAGCCGAGCGAACGGTTGAGGCAGGGGTAGCCGATTTTCATTTTATGTCTTCCCCGGGCGCGTGGCCGACTCATAAAGATAACGATTGACTGCCTTTTCCTCGGCCGGCAATCCGGGCAGGATCTGGCTCCAGGTGTATGCGTCTTCCATGCACAGGTAGAGCGGGATCTCCCCGGTCAGCCGTTTCTTTATCTCGTCCCGGATGAAGGCAAACAGCTCCAGGCGCAGCGGGGTGAAGTAGCGGTACTTGCCGTCCGCTCCCGGGATCAGTTCGCCCCAGAACAGCCGCGAAGCACGCTGCCTGAAAATGTGCTTTTTCAGTTCGGCTGGAAAACGCAGCGCCCCCATGCTCCACCAGGCGACGCGCTCGGGGCGGATGAACGCGGCCAAACGACGGATGAGCTCGCGGTACTGTTTCTTCCAGCCGGGGAAGAGGATGAGCGGATCGAAATGGACGCCGATGCGGTAGCCCTTTTCCTGGACAACGGCCATGGCCGCCAAGCGCTCCGCCAACCCCGGCGTGAGTCGCTCTTCGGCGCGGATGAGCTCGGGCGGGTTCAAAGACCAGGAAACGACGATGTTGGCCGGGATCTCCTTGACCGCCAGCAGCGACCGCACCTGGGTCGCTTTGGTCTTGAATTCAAATAGCGCCCGCGGGAATCTGCGGAAAAGCTCCAGGACGCGAACGGCGCTCGGGCGGACATACTCGTAAGCCAGCGAATCGCTCAATTCGCCGCTGCCGATGCGGACCTTCTCGTTGGCGGCAAGGAATTTTTCCAACTCGGCTTCCATGTCGGCCCAGTTGCTGTAGAAAATCCCCTGGTCCTTGTCCTCCAGGTAGGCTTGCAGGATGCAGTAGCTGCAGGCGAACGGGCAGCCGCTGTGCAGGTTGAGGTTGAAGTAGCCGCAGGGGACCGAACCGGGGGAACAGGGGCAATGCTTGACGAACGCGCCTTTTTGCAGCGCCTCCTTCAACACGTCATTCCTTCTGGATCCTGGCCACCGTGATCTCGTCCTGGCCGTCGTACTTGCCCTTGAGATCCTTGTAGGACTGCACCGGGAGCTCGGAGCTCTCGATGAAGACGACCTGGGCGATGCCCTGGCCCGGGTGCAAGGCGGCCGGCCAGGCGCCGCAATTGGCGATGGAGATGGTCAGATATCCCGACCATTCGGGCTCCAGGGGGGTGACGTTGACCAGGACCCCGCAGCGGGCGTAGGTCGACTTGCCGAAGACCAGCCCGAGGATCTTTTTCGGCATGCGGAAATATTCCACGCTCCGGCCCAGGATGAAATGGCCGGCCGGGATGACGATGCGCTCCTCGCTGACGGTTTCGAAGTTGGCGTCGCTGATCTGGTGCGGATCCATGAGCGCCGGCGGGCCGGCCGGGCGGCGGTAGGTCCGGTCCAGGCGCAGGTCGTAGCCGTAGGGCCCGAGCCCGTAGGAGATGACGCCGGCGCGGACCGAGGTGGCCACGAACGGCTCGATGAGCCGGCAGCGCTCGGCTTGTTCCCGGATCCAGCGCGACGATTTGAGCATCAGATGAGGGAATACTTGGATATCTTGTTGCTGATCAGGTAGTAGAGCTTGCTCAGGTACTTGATGTCGTTGATCAGGTCCTTGGAGAACTTGAACAGGTACTTGACGTAGTTGGTCTCTTCGCCCAGGCGCAGCTTGCCTTCGAATTCCAGGGTGAAATCCTTCAACTCGACCATCAGGTTCTGGATGAGCAGCAGGTTGTCGATGCACTCGACCAGGGCGACGGTGGGCGTATTCTTCAGATCGTTCTTGGGGAGCAATTTGATGCGCTCCAAGGCTTCGGAGTGGACTTCCTTGGCCAGGTAGTCGATCTCGTCCAGGTAGGGTTTCTTGTATTGGTCGTAGTAGCGCAGCTTGTGCAGCGCCCTTTCCTGGATCTTGCTGTTCTGTTCCAGGATGGAATGGAAATACTCGTTCAGGCCTAGGTAGTCCTTTTCGAATTTCTTCAGGTCGACGAAGATGCGGCCGAGATAGATCTTGTCGTTGTAGGCGCTTTGCAACTCTTCCTGGTAATGAGAGTAGAGCTTGACTTCGAACTTGTTGTGGTCGCGGTACATCAGGCGGCCGATGATGATGTCCTGCTCGTTGGACAGGTAGTTGGCGTTCTCCTCGATCACGGCGCTGTAGACGAAGAGCGAGTTGACGATAAAATCCTTCAGGCTGTCCAGGAATTCCTCGTTCTGGGCCAGGAAGCCTTCCAATTCCGCAAAGGACTCGCCGCGCAGCAGGGTATAAAAAGGGGAGAACAGCATATTGCTTCCCTTGAGAAACAGCTCCAGGTGGAAGTTTTCCCTGATGCGCTTGAACAGGTTGCTGTGGTGGATGTCCGGGAAATTATCCAGGCGCCGGCCGTTGAATTTTTTTAAGACATTCAATATTTCCACTGGTTCCTCCAGAAAAATTATAGGTGAAGCCCGCAGAAAAGTAAAGGCAAAAAAAAAAGGCAAAAATAAAAAATTTCAACCGGCGCGGGGGCGGAGGTGTGAGACGATGATTGACAACGGCAGGACGATTCGATTATCATCGATGCGCAGATGAAGAAAAACCTGGAGAAGCTCTTTCCCCTGGCCTTGGCCCTTTTTTCCTTCGCCTTCTACCTGGCGCTCTTCCGACCGCCGCTGCATTCGCTGGGCATGAGCGCGGCCGGGTTGACCTTCTTCACCGCCTTGGCTTGGAGCGCCCTGATATTCCTCAGCCGCGAGCGCCGGCACTGGCTCAGGTTTTTTTACGCGCTGCTGGCCGTCCTGCTTTCCATTGCCCTGGTCGAACTCATCCGCTTCTCCCCGGCCGAGCGGAACGCGCAGCGCCTGCTTTACGGTTTCAACCTGTTGGGGATCGCCATTATCGAAACCTATTTTCATATTATTCGTCCGGAGAGGAAACAACGACATGACTGAAAAACAGACCTCCGGCCTGGCGGCGGCCGTAAAAAACTCGCTGCACGAACTGCGCACGACCTTCGCGGCTTTCTTCAAGGCGCCGCGGGCGCTCTGGGGGGTCAACATCCCCTACGTCTTCGAAGGGCTGGTCTATTTCGGCATCCTGACCATCCTGGGCAAATTCTGCTCTGAGAACATCGCTTTGAACGATATCCATTCGGGCTGGGTGTATGGCGGCGTCACCGGCGGCATCACGTTTGCCATGCTGCTCTTCGGCGGCGTCTCCGACAAGATCGGCGTGCGCGTTTCCCTGGCCCTTTCGCTGGCAATGATGATGCTCGGCCGCATCCTGGTCGCCCTCTCCGGCACCCTTTCCCTGGGCCACGGCATGGGCTCGCCCATGTTTTTTCTCATGGCCGGCGGCCTACTGCTGGCAGTTGCCGCCTACGGCCTTTACATGCCGGCGGCCTACGCCGGGGTGAAAAGGTATACCAACCCCCAGACCGCCGCCGTCGCCTACGCCGTGATCTACGGCCTGATGAACCTGGGGGCTTTTTTTTCTGGATTCGTTTCGGCCAACACCCGGCACGCCTTCGCCTTGAAGTTCCCGCCCAACGGCTTGGCCGCGGTCTTCTGGATCTATGCCGCGATCACCCTCGGCGGTTCGCTACTGACCCTGCTGATCATCAGCCGCAAAGTCGACCGCCAGGCGGTCGAGCAGGTGGCGCGCGAAACCCGGGAGATGAACACCGCCGAGCAGAACCAGGCCGCCGACGCCAAGGCCGCGGCGGCCGAAAAAAAGGTCGAAGCGCATGTCCCCATGCTCGCCTTCTATGCCTGGCTGACCCTCGCCCTGGCCGCGCTGGCCCTGCTCATCCTGTCCGGCCTGGGAAAAATCAGCTTGCCCGGAACCGTGCCGCTGCTCCTTTTGGTTTTGGCCGTCCTGGGCGCCGGCTGGGAATTTTTGCGCCTACGGCCGGAGCACCCGTTCCGCGACCTCCGTTTCGTGTTTTTCATCTTCATCCTCATCCCGGTGCAGACCCTGTTCGCCCATAACTGGTTGACCATTCCCTACTACCTGGACCGCGCCTTTGCCGGGACGTCGGTCAGCCGCTTTTTCGAGGTTTTTTCCAACCTCAACCCCATCCTGATCTTCGTCCTGTCGCCCCTGATCGCCGCCCTGACGGCGCGCAGCAATATCTACAAGATGATGATCGCCGGGACGTTCGTCATGGCCCTGCCCACTTTTCTGCTGGCCGTCGGTCCCAACGTCTACCTGTTTCTCCTCTACATCCTGCTGATGTCGGTGGGCGAGGCCATGTGGCAGCCCCGCTTCCTGCAGTGGGTAGCCGAGATCGCTCCGGAGGGCAAGACGGGCTTGTACATGGGCATCGGCCAATTCCCGTGGTTTTTAACCAAGATGATCACGTCGCTGTATTCCGGGTACGTGATCGCCCATTTCTGCCCCAAGCCCGGGCTGGGCCTGCCCTTGCGTTCCGGCTCCATGTGGCTGATGTACGCATTCATCGCCATGGCGTCCCCCATCGCCCTGGTGTTGGCCCGCAAATGGATGGCCAAGGGCATGACCCGGCAGGGATAGCGGCGGCTAGCGCCTGCGGAACATATCCGGTTCGATGAATATCTTGTTCACTTCGGGGAATTGACTGCGGATGTCTTTTTCCAGGCCGTTGATCACAACGCAGATCTGCTCGGTGTTCAGGTGCTCGTCGAATTCGGCCTTGACCGCCAGCAGGATGTCCTCGGCCCCCAGGTGCAGGGAGCGGATGTGGATGACCCTTTGGATGCTGTCTTCCTTGAGCAGCAGCAGCCGGATCTTCCTGAGCATTTCCGGATCGGCGCCCTCGCCGATGAGTAGTGACCGGGTCTCGTTGCCGATGAACATCGCGGTGCAGGCCAGCAGTACGCCGATCAGGATCGAGGCCAGGCCGTCGAAAAACAAAATCCCGGTGAAATGTTCGAGCAGCAGCGCGGCCAGGGCGATGGTCAGCCCGACCAGCGCCGCGGTGTCCTCCATGAACACCACGATCAGTTCCGCTTTTTTCGACTTGCGCAGGTAGGCGATGATCCCGGTCCGGCCCCGTTCCACGTTGATCTTCTTGAAGGCCACGCGCAGGGAGAGCGCTTCGGCAACCATGGCGATGCCCAGGACCAGGAAGGCGTAGAGAATGTGGTCGACCGGGGCCGGGTGGCGCAGCTTGCGCACCCCCTCGTAAATGGAAAAAAAGGCGCCGCTGGTGAACAGGATGATGGCCACGATGAAGGACCAGAAATAGGCTTCGCCGGAAAAGCCGAAAGGATGAAGCTCGTCGGCTTTTTTGGCCGCCTTCTTGATGCCGATAAAGAGGAGTATCTGGTTGAGGGTGTCGGCGCTGGAGTGGACGGCTTCGGCCAGGATGGCCGAGGAAGCGGTGACCCAGGCCACCAGGAACTTGACCGCGGCGATGAATATGTTGGCGCTGAAGGCGGCGAAAACGACCGATTCCGAGTTTTTGGCTGGTTTCATGAGCTGTTATTTTAAGCCGGATCGCCCGGCCTGTCAAATAGAATTTTTGGGCGGTTTCCATGCTGAAAAAAAAGCCATTTGCATATATAATCGTGAAAAAGGTGAAACATGACAGGAAACACGAATCGGCTCAAGGCGGAGATCCGGGTCGGCGGCATGACCTGCGCCATGTGCGCGGGGGCGATCGAGAAGGCCTTGCGGCAGCTGCCCGGGGTCGGGTCGGCGACGGTCAACCTGGGCAGCGAGCAGGCCTATGTGGAATATGACGGGGCCAAGACCGGCCTGGACCCGATGCGCCAAGCCATAGAAGCCCTGGGTTACCGCTATCTGGGCGTCGAGGATGATGCGGGCGAAAAAGAGAAGAAACTCCTGGAGAAGGAAATGCGCACCCGGCGCCGCCGCATCGCCGCCGGCTTTGTCACCGGCTTGCCCCTGATGGCCGTGATGTTCCTGCCCGTTCATTTCACTTTTTGCTGGCGCCTGGCCATGCTCATTTTCTCCCTGCCCGGGATTGTTTTTCTCGCTTTCCCGATCTTTCGCGCCGGCGGCATGGCATTGAGGAACCGGAACCTGAACATGGACGTGATGTACAGCATGGGCATCGGCGTGGCGCTGGTTTCCAGCCTGCTGGCCACGTTCATCGGCCGCTTCCACGCTTTTATGTTTTACGACACCGTGATATTGCTGGCTACGTTCCTCAATTTGGGCAAATACCTTGAGGTTCGCGCCAAGGGCAAGACCTCCGAAGCCATAAAAAAACTGCTCGACCTGCGGCCGCAGTCGGCCACGGTGATCCGCGCCGGCGTTGAAATCGAAATCGCGGCCGATGAGGTCCTGGTCGACGACCTTGTCCTGGTCCGGCCGGGCGAAAAGATCCCGGTCGATGGTCAGGTGCTGGACGGCAGCAGCTATGTCGACGAGGCGATGATCAGCGGCGAACCGCTGCCGATACTGAAGCGGCAGGGGGATGCCGTGATCGGCGGCACCATCAACAAGAATGGCGTCTTACGCTTCCGGGCCACCAAGGTCGGCAAGGAAACGATGCTGGCCCAGATCATCCAGCTGGTCAAGACGGCGCAGGGGTCCAAGCCGCCGCTGCAGCGCGTCGCCGACCGGGTGGTGGCGGTCTTCGTGCCGGTCATCCTGGCTGTCGCCGCCCTGGCTTTTATCGGCTGGTACGTCATCGTAGGTCAGACGTTCCTGTTCGCCCTCACCACCCTGATCTCGGTCCTGGTCATCGCCTGCCCGTGCGCCCTGGGGCTGGCGACGCCCACGGCGGTCATCGTCGGCATCGGCCGCGGCGCCGAGCTGGGCATCCTGATCAAGCGCGGCGAGGCGCTGGAGGCGGCCGGGAAACTGACCGCCGTGGTATTCGACAAGACCGGCACCCTGACCGCGGGCAAGCCGCGGCTGACCGCCATTGTCCCCCTGGGCGTCTCCGAGAGCGCTCTGCTGCAAATGGCAGCCGCCGTGGAACGGAACTCGCAGCACCCCCTGGGCGAAGCCATCGTGCGCGCCGCCCGGGAGCGGCAGCTGCCGGTGGCGGAAGTGTCGGACTTCGATACGCTGGAAGGGCTGGGCGTGCGGGCGCGGCTGGACGGCCGGGAGATCGTCGCCGGCAGTTTCTCCTATTTTCAGCAGTTGGGGATCAACGGCTTGGCGTCCGCCGAGAAGCGGATTCACGAGCTGGCCGAGCAGGGACAATCGGTGGTCTTGCTGGCCGCGGGCGGACAATTGGCCGGCATCCTGGCCGTGGCCGACGTGCTGAAGGATTCGGCGGCCCCGGCCGTCGCGGCTTTCAAAGGCATGGGCTTTTCCGTGACCATGATCACTGGCGACAACCCGCGCACGGCCGCGGTCATCGGCCGCCAGCTCCAGATCGACAAGGTCATCGCCCAAGTCCTGCCCGGGGACAAGGCGCGCGAGGTGCAGAACCTGCAGCAAGGAGGTGACATTGTGGCTTTTGTCGGCGACGGCATCAACGACGCGCCGGCCCTGGCCCAGGCCGATATCGGCATCGCCGTCGGCGGCGGCACCGACGTGGCCATTGAAAGCGGCGATATTGTCCTGGTCAAAGATGACTTGCGCGACGCCGTCGCCGCCGTGCAGCTCAGCCGCAAGGTCATGCGCCGCATCCGCCAGAACCTTTTCTGGGCTTTCGCCTACAACACCGCCCTGATCCCGCTGGCCGCCGGCCTGTTTTTTCCCTGGCTGCGCATCCTGCTGCCGCCGGAAGTGGCCGGGCTGGCCATGGCCATGAGTTCGGTCACGGTGGTGAGCCTTTCGCTGCTTTTAAAAAAATACCTGCCCCCGGTCAAGCGGTAGCCAGAACCCCCAGCGGTTTCAGGGGCCAGGGTATAGGGTTTAGGGTACAGAGAAGAAATCGAAGATGAAATCGACATTTTTGCTTCCTTCCCGGATATGGTTCAGTGTTTTTACCCTGAACCCTAGACCCTGTACCCTTGTTAGCGGAATTCCCTGAGCAACTCCAGGGCCAGGAACCACCTGCGGTATTCCAGGCTGTGGAAATAGTTGGCGATGATTTTCTGCGCCACCGCTTTGTTGGTCTTCAGCAGGTAGACGAATTCCTTTTCGTGGTCCTTCAGGTCGCGGAACAGGAAATCCTCATGGTTGCGCCATAGCTTCTGGGTTTTTTCGATCCGGACTTTGTATTGCTTGTCGATCATTTCCGAGAGCCTGGCATAGGTGTTGAACGCCAAGCCGGAATCTTCCAGCGCCTGCGCCGGCAGCGGCGAAAAATGGTTCTTCCAGGCGTCGGCGGCATTGCTCAGGCCATAGCCGTCGGGATACTGACCGGCGGCCACGTACCAGGGGGAAAAGGCGTTGCTGTCCGGCCGGCGCAGGCAGAGCCACACGATATGGGCGATCTCGGCCGGCAGCCAGTCGCGCAATTGGGCGACGAAGGCGTACTGGGTCGACTCGGTGCAGATGGTACGGTTGCGGCCGGAATTGGGCGAACCGTTCTTGTAGTGGTCGCTCAGGTCGTAATCGGTCCCTTCATAATGGTCGCGCAGGACCCGGAACAGGTCGTTGAGGCGGATAGCGCGCTTGGGCTTGAAGGAGAACGGCAGGCGTTCTTCCAATTTGCGGGACTTGGCGGCCAGCAGGTTGATGCCCTGCCATTGGCGCAGGGTGTTTCTCATGTCGGCCAGGTTGGCGGGATTCGAATAGGCGCGGGCAAAATCGAACTCGCCGTCCTTTTCCGGATTGTACCAGCCGCGCTGCACGGCGTAGTCGATAAGATCGGGCGAGCCCTGGAAATTATTTTGGTCGCCCAGGTCGACCGGACCGATGGTATAGCAGTTGGCGATGACGGCCGCTTCGTTGTCGGGAACGCGCTGGGCGACCCAGTGCTTGCCCATGACGATTTGCAGCAACCAGCTCTCCCCGGCATCGGCGATGATATAGGTGCGACCCGATGATTTGTAGCCGAACTGGGAGACCAGTTCCCCGGCGATACGCACCCCTTCGCGGGCGGTCTGCGCCCTTTCGGCGACCAGGCGCCGCAGCATGTAGCCGATGCCGCCCTTGACCAGCTCCGGCTTGTCCTCGCGCGACGGGCACGAATCGGAGGCCACGGCAACGCCGTATTCGTTGACGAAGGCGTCGGCGACCTCACTTTCGGGAATTTCCAGCCAGAGCATGCCGGCCGTGTTTTTCACCTGGGGGAGGGTGAGGCCGTTGGCGAGAACGACCGAGTCGCCCTTGCCGTGTTCCTGGGCAGCCACCTTGTAGACATTGACCAGCAACCGGCCGTAGTCGTCCTCGTTGTGGGCCAGCAGCACCGAACCGTCGGCGCTGACTTCTTTCCCGACCACGATGGTGAAACAGCCGAAATGATCGTCGCCAGCGGGCAGCCAGGCAGCAGCGAAAATGAATATGATTAAAATTGCGATTTTTCTCATGGGATAGTAATAGCATAAGTTCGGCGAATTGACAAAAACAATTACGACAGGTCGATTTTTTTTAAGACCGAGAAAATCTCGAAGTGATCGGTCTGGGGAAAATTGTCGATGAGGCGCAGATTGCGCAGCTCGTAGCCATATTTGAAAAACAGGCGCAAATCGCGGGCGAAGGTGGCCGAATCGCACGAAAAGTAAATGACCGTCTTTGTTCCGGCCCGGGCGATGCGGGAGATGAGCGCTGGGGATAGTCCGCCCCGCGGCGGGTCGAGAACGGCCAGGTCCAGGGGAGGCAGCTCGGCCTTCAGGGCGTCGGCGGCGCGGACCTCGACGTTGCCGATGCGGTTGGACTCCAGGTTGGCGCGCAGGGCGGCCAGGTTGTCCGGGTCGCTTTCCAGGGCCAGTACCCGCGGGAAGTACCGGGCCAGCAGCAGGGTGAAAAAGCCGCCGCCGCAAAAGAGGTCGGCGGCGGTGCCGGCATTGGTTCGCCCGGCCAGTTCCCCGTCCAGCAATCCCAGCATCGGCGTCATCTGGAACAGGTTGGCCTGGATAAAATGCTCGGGACCGCAGCGATAGCCGAAGCGGGGAAAAACGAACGAAAGCGAACGATTGGCCGTCAGCCAGACGGGCGCGCCGGCCTCTTTTTCAAACCGGGCCGCCAATTCGCTGCCGTTGCTCAGTATCTGCAGCACGCCGGTGCTCGCGGCCGGCAGGGTCGGCGGCGCCAGCGTGAAGCGTTCCGTTGCTTCGCCCAGCAAAAGGCACTCGGCGATGGCCACGAGCTGGTGCGATTTTTTCCTGAAAAAGCCGATGGCCGAGTCGCGCACCTGGAGTTCGATCTTGCTGCGGTAGCGGAAAGGGGGCGATGGCAAGACAGGGACTGGTTCCCCGGGCATGAAGGCGGCGATCTTTTTGAGGTTAACGCCCAGGATCTCCTTTTTGCAGCGCAGCTGTTCGTCGTAGGCCATGTGCTGCAGGTTGCAGCCGCCGCATTCCCGGTAATGGCGGCAGGGCGCCGGCCGCCGCTGCGGCGAAGGCTCGAGCACGCGCTGCAGCCTGCCGTGCCAGATTCCCTTTTGCCCGCCTTCGATGGAGAATTCCACCGTTTCGCCGGCGATGACATCGGGCACGAACACCGTCCGGTCTTCCAGACGGATGATCCCGGCGCCGCCCTTGGCCACGGCGTGCACGGTGCCGATCATGAATGTCCGCTTTGTTCTACTTGATGGCGATGGCGATCTTTTCGCTCTTGAATCTCTTGACGTCCAGGATGGTGATGGTCGCGTTCTGCGCGGTTTCGTCGAATTCGACCTTGAAGTCGGCGTCGGCGACGAAGTAGCTGGGATAGATGGTGATGTCCTTGATGCTGTTGATGCCGAAATCGGCGGCGCTGACCGTGATGACCGGCTCGGTGCGCAGGTCGAGCGAGCGGTCGAACATGGCGAAATCGACCTTCTGCAGTTTGGTGGAGCGCAGGAAGCCGCCCTTGATGATGCCCTTCTGCGTCAGGTTCCGGTGCAGGTCCATGGCGTAGTAAACCGAGTTGAGCGCCGTCTGCATCTCCTGGTTCTGCTGGTTGAGGTCGCTCATCCGGGTCAGCATGTTCTGTTTTTCCTGGTTGAGCAGGTCCAGCTGGGAGATCAGCTCGTTGCGCCGGGCCTCCATCTCGGTAATGTCGCTCTGCAGTTGATCCTTCTCGGCGATGGCCTTGTCCTTGGCGTCGACCAGCTCCTTCTTGATCTTGCGCTGGATCTGGTTGGGGGAGATGGGAGCGCTGCCCTGGGTGATGAAGGTGCCGTATTCGTCCTCGCTGTAAAAATTCCAGACTTTGAAGCCGGGGATGATCGGTTCGAACAGGGCCGTCCTTTCCACCAGTTGCATGGCCCTGGTTTTTTTGACCCCCTTCTCGTTGAGCAGGAAATTCATGGCGATCTGGTAGTGATTTTCGCCCTTTTCCACCACGTGCGGTTTGGGTAGCATGGCCTCCAGCTCTTGCAACCGGGCGGTCAGGCTCTGAATGTCGTTGTTCTTCTCCAGGATGTCCTGCAGCAGCGACTTGATGGAAACATCCTTCTCGCTCTTGATCTTGTCTTCCAGGACCTTTTTCTGTTCCGGGGAAAGGTTCATGATGTTGATTTCGGGCAGGTCCTCCCCGGTTTTTTTCTTGTATTCGCCCAAAACGGTGAATACTTCGTTCTGCTTCTCCTGGATGCCGGTCTCGAGCTTCTGAATCTGCTGCACCGTCTCCTGCATCTGCTTCATCTTCGGCGAAACCGGCGGGCCGGACGGCCCCTTGAAGGCGAAATAGGCCAACACCAGGATCACCAGCGCCAGCGCGCCGATGACATAATAGAATTTCTTGGATTTCTTTTCAGGCGGGATCTCCGTGAACGGAGCCTTCACTTGTTCTTGGGCCATAATTTCCTCCTTGGCTTTTACCCCTTTTGCATGATTGTCACCATTATTTTAGCACAGGCAATGAGAAGAAACAAATCGCCGCATCGTCTTGCATATTCGGGGCGGCCGGCTTATAATCGGGACTGAAGGAGCTCCCGATGACGCGCGATCAAGCCATTGAACTGCTGCAGCAGCATTTGCAGAACCGCAACCTGGTCAAGCACTGCCTGGCCGTCGAGGCCTGCATGAAGGAATTCGCCGTCCGTTTCGCGCAGGACCCGGAGCCGTGGGCCATGGCCGGGCTGCTGCACGACCTGGATTACGCCTACACGGTGGACACCCCGGAAAAGCATACCGAAAAAACGGCCGACATGCTGGCCGGATTTTCCCTGGCCGACGACATCATCCACGCCATCAAGGCCCACAACCTGCGGGTGGAGCCGAGCTCGAAAATGGACATCGCGCTGCTGACCATCGACCCGGCCAGCGGCTTCATCATCGCCTGCGCCCTGATGCACCCCGATAAAAAGCTGGCCGGCCTCGACCTCGCGTTCCTGAAGAAGCGCTTCAAGGAAAAATCGTTCGCCAAGGGCGCCTCGCGCGAACAGATGGCGGGCTGCGCCAAACTCGGCCTCTCCCTCGACGAGTTCCTGCAGCTCTGCCTCTCGGCCATGCAGAATATCGCCCTTGAACTCGGACTGTGATGGACACGCTCCAGACCAAGGGACTGACCAAGGTCTACCACCGGGTCAAGGTGGTCGACAACATCAACCTGGAATTCAAGGCCGGCCAGATATCGGCCCTGCTGGGGCGAAACGGCGCCGGCAAGACGACGACGTTCCTGATGATGGCCGGCATCGTCCAGCCCGATAACGGCCAGGTGTTTTTCAACGGCGAGAACATCAACGCCATGCCCTCCTACGAGCGATCGCAGAAAGGGCTGATCTACTTGCCCCAGCAGCATTCGGTTTTCCTGAAGGCCACCGTTTTTAACAATTTGTACATGGTTTTGGAAATATACCTTCCCGAGGCGGAAGCCCGGCAGAAGACCCTGGCCCTGCTGCAGGATTTCGGCCTGCTGGCGGTCCGGGAATCGAAGGCCCACCAGCTGTCGGGCGGCGAGAAGCGGCGGCTGGAGATCGCCCGTTCGATGATCATGGCCCCGCGCTTTCTTTTCCTGGACGAACCCTTCACCGGCATCGACCCGATCACTATTATGGATCTCCAGAAGACCATCCTGCAATTGAAGAACCGGGGCATCGGCGTCATCATCACCGACCACAACGTCAAGGACACGTTCTT
>JAPKZL010000262.1 GCA_026393795.1 Candidatus Aminicenantes bacterium
GGGGTGAGCTAAAACACCTTGGGGATAAATCACGGCCACCTCCCGGATCGAGGTCAGGTCTTTGAGCAGCTCATGCAACGACAGGTCCATTCCGGCCTGGATCGCCATCTTGTGCGCCAACGACGCCAGGGTCAAGGCCAGGACGCAGTAGAACCCATGAACCATGAGCTTCTGATCGGTCCAATGATAGGCCGGCTGCCAATGCAGGAAATCGATGTTCTTCATATTCTTGAAAGACTCTTCCACTCCGGCGAGGCTGCGGTAGGCGCTGATCACTTCCTGCGGCTTCCATTCTCTCCGGTCGCTCACCAGCACGGTCCGGCCCAGCCGTTCATTGCTGAGCCGTTCGAGCGCGGCATGGTTCAAGGAGTATTGGAGCACGGGCAGCCCCTTTTCCTCTTCAACCGTATATTTGAACAGGTCTTTCATGAACTGGGCGCAGAGGATGCCATTGACGCCGGCCTTGACTCCTCGGACCGTGGGCTTCTTGCCTCTGGCCTTGCCCTTCCGCCATTTGATGAGACTTTTTTCCAGGTCCAAAAGTTTTTTCTGGCACTGGACCAGGTGATGAGTCACGCCGTTGAGTTGCTGAGTGAAGAAGCTCTCGGTGTAAACCACCACGGCCGATAATTTTTTGCCCCAGATGATTTCTTCCGTCGAATATGCTCTGGCGCCGGGGAGACCGGGCATCGGCGCGAATTCGGAAAGCGGAATGGAGAGAAGATGCTCGGCCCGGTTGGCGGACAGGGCCGCGACAAAATGTTGGTTGGAGACCACGATCCGCTCCATGGCCTCGTCGGAGACATTGCCCTTGTCAAAGACCAGGGTGGACTCGGCCCTCCGTCCCAGGATGTTTTGATGCCGGGCCAACAGCTCCTTGACCAGGGAGGGGAACAGACTCACGTCCACCCGGTTGCCGGCATAGACGCGATGGAAGAGGGGGATTTGATCATTGGCCGTCACTAACAAGGCCAGCCCCACCTGGCGCAGGTCGTGACGCTTGGCCTTGGAGTGGCCGCGCTGGGCGAGGTGGTTGCGGTCGTTGACGGTGGAGATAAAAGTGAAAAAGTTGGTGGTGTCGTAAAGCAGGGTCTGGGCTTCGAGGCCGAACTCTTGTTCGATCCGTTGCGCCAGCCGGTCCTGGACCGCGGCAATCGCCGTCTCGGAGATCATGTCCATGTGGTCCCAGAAGCGCGGGCTGGAAAAGGCGGACTTGGGAAAACGCCACAACCGCTGCAGGACCGTCTGCTCGTACCAGTCGCCGATGGCCAATTTGCTGCAGGGATCGAGGGCGCGGTTGAGCGCGGCGAGGACCATGTAGTGCCCGACGGACGGCCCCTGGTCTCGTTTGGGGACCTGCTCGTTGATCAACTCCATCAAGCCCAGGCGCTGGGCAATTCCGAGCAAGGCCGCCACCCCGCCGGCCTCGAAGATGACGGTCTCTTTGGGCTTGGCCGGTTTGGCGTTTTCGGCGCGTTCAATAATGGCCTCGATCGTCCCCAGATATTTTTGCCAGACGATCCTGGGCTTTCCGTCCACCCGGGCCGACGCGACGGCGTAGTAATAGGCTTTTCCCTTTTTGATTTTTTTGATGATGCTGGCCATGGTTTCTCCTTTCTTCCTATATTAGTAGGGTAATACATAATGTGGCCAAAGTCAAGTGTCAAGGGGAAATATTCCTTATTTAATTGGTTTGATTGGTAAGATTGGCTGGTCCAGAAGTAGGGTAATACATTACCTGAACAAGAAAATTATTTAAAAGCAACAGGTTGGAGGTTAGATTCGGAAGGAAGATGGGATAAAGCGTAAACTCAGGCTAGTGGTGGTTAACGAGAACGCGGACAACTCGGCCATGTTAAAAGGCCACAGCGTGAAGGCGGGCGAGCAATACGAGGTGGACTTCGGCGATGGAACGCGGGCCGTGTACCGCCCCTGGTCGGAGAAAAACCTCTATGCCCAGCGCGGTGAGTTTGAGATGATGCTGCCGGACCGCCCGGACGCCAAGAGCATCGAGCGGGCGATGGGGCACATAG
>JAPKZL010000263.1 GCA_026393795.1 Candidatus Aminicenantes bacterium
CAGCGGCCATTGGGGACGGTTGGTTGTTTCCGCGGCCGGGTTGGTCTTTTTGCAACGGTCGATCAAAATGTTTGGCGGCCGCACTTTTTTCATGGATGTTCATGACAATTCCTTAGTAACTTAAAGCAAATTAACTTGGTAAAACAACAAGATAATTTGCTTTATAAGTTACTTAACCTGCGCAGCAGGGTTGGTTTAATTTTGGGCCCGCCTTTTCGCGAATTATGAAGGAATGTCATCCAAATCGAGTTTTCGACTCGCTGGCGGGATGCTGCCCGGGGGCTTTTACATCATTTCACTTCTTCCCTGTAGAATCCCCATTTGGGGACCACGGGCTCAATTGCCTGCATTATATCCTGAAATACTCTTTCTGTCAATGCCGGACTGTTCTTTTAAATAAACAGCTGCAGCAGCGCCGGGGTGACGTCGCTGAGGCTTTTGATTCTGGCGCGCAGGAATTCGCCATGCTTGCCCCAGGCCAGGAAGGGCACGGGGTTGCGGCTGTGGCCGCGCACATGGAATTCCTCCAGGTTGCCGTGGTCGCTGGTCAAGATCAGGGTGTCCCGCCTTTTGTCCAAACGGGACAGCAGGTTTTCGAGCAGGTCATTCAGGTCCCTGATCAAGGCTACGCAATCGGCAAAAGAGCGGCGGTGGGCGTAGATGTCGGTTTGAAAGTATTCGTAAAGGATGAAGTCGCACTTTTTCGCGGCGTTGGCGACGATCGTTGCGGCTTGAAGCGGGGAATACTCGGGAAGTTCTAGCCCGCGGGCGATCAATTGGCGGTTGGAGAAGTCCTGGTACAGCGACCGCCGGGTCCGGATGTCGGTTTCGCCGAAGGGCTGTTGGCCGCTGGCCAGCAGCATGCAGGAGGTGACCGAAATCATCCGCTTGAAACGCTCCGGGAACTCCGCCGAGAACCAGAGGCGGCCGTCGGGCTCGATGCGGACATGCTTGGCGCTGAACAGTTCGTCATGTGCCGGGTAGGCGTTCAGGTAGCGAGCCTTGACCCCCATTCCCGCCAGTCGGGACAGCAGGTTCTTCTCCCTGATAATGGCGCGCAGCTGGCGGTCAGGGTAGCCGTGGACGTGGCGGTTGCCGATCTCGCCGGCCGCGACCCCGCAAAACATCGCCGTTTGGCTGCTGGCGCTCTGCGGTGCCCCGGGGATGCCGAGGGTGGCGTCTATCGCGGCCAGCAATGTGCCGTCGGGCAGGGACATGCCCCCCTGCCAGCAAGGCAGGTACAGGCTGCCGGCTTGATAGAACGGGTTGTCGGCATCGCCCCGGCCGACGCCAATGCCGTCGATAAAAATGAAGATAACCCGTTGCATCGGGTTATTATAGTCCATGCCCGGCGAAAATAAAAAAAATTTGGCAAACAACTTGCTTTCGGAAGCGAAAAGAGATATAATCCCAATCCCTGGGACGGACATCGGTTTTTTCGCGATTGACAGAACAGGTAAGGTTGTGCTATACTCTTTTTTTTCACGCTGGCGTAGCTCAGCTGGTAGAGCAGCTGATTTGTAATCAGCCGGTCGGGGGTTCAAATCCCTTCGCCAGCTTG
>JAPKZL010000264.1 GCA_026393795.1 Candidatus Aminicenantes bacterium
GGCTGCGGCAGGCTTCCCCCCGGATGAAGGCGAAATCCTCCAGCGGCGAGGTCAGCCTGGAGCCGAGCCACTTCGGAAATATGAATCGGCCGTTCCAGTCGAAGATAAAGAGCCGATTGGCGGGCTCGGGGAAGAACCGCGTGGCTTTGTACATCCCGACCGCGATCTCCGGCTCCGGGTCGCCGTCCAGTTCGCAGACAAGAATTTTCCAGGGACAACAGCCGCGGTCCCGGTCCAGATAGATGCGCCGGGGCTCTCCGTTGGGACCGAGGCGATAGGCCGCGATCGCCCGTCCGTGCGAAGCTCCGGCGTCACCCAGGATGCAGAACCTGACCCGATGCTCATTTCCATTCATGGCGTAAACCGCATCCGCATGGGCGATGACCGATTGGTACGGGGCCGGGATCAGCTCCTTGCCGGCAGCAGCCACTTGGAAGACTGCCAACAGGCAAAACGCGGCCATAAGAAAAGATCGCCGGCAAGGGCAAGCGTCCTGTTTCATGGAATGAATTGTAACCGATATTCAGCATGATTAAAACAGACAGCCCTTCCACGCCGTCTAATTTGCATTTTTTTTAAGTCCGGAGTAAAATTTGATTTTCGCAATTCAAAATCAGGAGGATTACAAATATGGCCAAAAAGTATAATTTCTACGCCGGACCGGCGATCCTGCCCCAGGACGTGATGAAAAAGGCCCAGGCCGAGCTCCTGGACCTCGCCGGCAGCGGCCTTTCGATCATGGAGATCAGCCACCGCTCGAAGGACTTCGAGGCGGTGATCAACGGCGCCGAGGCCAAGATCCGCTCGCTTCTCGGCGTGCCGGAAAGCTACACGATCATGTTCCTGCAGGGCGGCGCCAGCCTGCAGTTCGGCATGATTCCCATGAACCTGCTGAAAGGAAAAAAGGCCGACTACGTCCATACCGGCGAGTGGGCCAAGAAGGCGATCAAGGAAGCCAAGCTGTTCGGCACGGTGAACGTCGCCGCCTCCTCCGAGGACAAGAATTTCAACTATATCCCGGAAAAGTTCGGTTTTTCCCCCGACGCCCAATACGTCCACATCACCTCCAACGAGACCATCGGCGGCATCCAGTGGACTAAGTTCCCCGATACCAACGGCGTGCCCAAGATCATCGATATGTCGTCGGACATCTTCAGCCGCAAGATCGATTTCAGCGATGTCGGCCTGATCTACGCCGGGGCCCAGAAGAACATCGGGCCGGCCGGCGTCACCCTGGTCATCATGCGCAACGACCTGATCGAGGCCTGCGCCGACGGCGTGACCACCATGCTCAGCTACAAGACCCACGCCAAGGAAAAGTCGCTCTACAACACCCCGCCATGCTTTGCCATCTACATCATCAAGCTGGTCATGGAGTGGATCGAGGCCCAGGGCGGGCTGGCCGCGGTCGAAAAAACGAACGAGCTGAAGGCCAAGACCATCTACGACGCCATCGACAACAGCCAGGGCTACTACAAGGGCACGGCGGCGCTCAAGGATCGTTCGCGCATGAACGTCACCTTCAGGCTGCCCAGCGAAGCGTTCGAGGAAAAATTCGTCAACGACGCGAAAAAAGAGGGCTTCATCGGCCTGAAGGGCCACCGCAGCGTCGGCGGCTGCCGCGCCTCCATCTACAACGCCATGAACCTGGAAGGGGTCAAAGCCCTGGTCCGTTTCATGGAAAAGTTCGCCAAGGAGAACAAGTAGGCGTTCCGCACAAAGCGGCAAAATCGCCGTTGGCGCATGGTTTTTTTAACTGAAAGTTGACATCCACCCCGAAATCTGCTATTCTTTTATCCGGCAAATTTGAGGGAGGTGTTTTTTGAGCAAACAAAAGATCGTGTTTTCAATGAATGCCTCGGGCTGGCTCGCCAAGCTCCGCCTGACCGCCGCCTCCGCCCTCCCCGCGCCCGAACGGCCATGATCAGCATCCTGATTGCCGAAGCCCTCAGCGCCAAGACCATCGACACGCTGAATGAGATCCCCGAATTCGAGATCAGCGAAGCGGCCAACCTCAGCCAGGAAAATTTCAAGCGCGAGCTGCAAAACGTCGACGCGTTGGTTGTCAGCGCCACGTCGCCGCTTCCGGCCGCCGCCCTGAAAAACGCCGCCAACCTCAAGCTCGTCATCGTCAGCGGCGGCAAATCCGAGCGGCTGGACACGGTTCTTGCCGGCCGCCGGGGAAATATCGAACTCCGGGTCACGCCGCCAACAACGGCCGGCAGCGAGCAGGAAGGACTCGACGTGATCGCCATCTTGAAAGATTTCTTCAACGTGTAAATCATGACTACCATCGTCGGAAACAAATTGAACTCGGCCAACAAGAAAATACTGGACCGCATGAACAAGATGGACTACGATTTCATCAGAAAGGAGGCCGTCGCCCAGATCGAATCGGGGGCCGAATACATCGAAGTCAACGCCCTGTCGCTGCTGCACAACGAGATTCCCTTCCTGCGCAAGATCATCCCCATGCTCGAAAAGCTCGGCTTCAAGCTGATGATCATCAGCGAAAACATCGAGACGCTGAAGGAAGCCCTGCTGATCTCCAAAAACCCGATGATCGTCGGCGCCGTCGAGTACGACGTCGAAAAAATCGACTATATCATCGATACCATCAAGGATAAAAACGCCAAGATCATCGCCCTGATCAAGGACAAGCACAACAGCCACCACACCACTCCGGAAAAATCGCTGCTCATCGCCCAGAAGTACATCGACTACCTGCTCGACCTGGGCATCAAGCGGCAGGATATCCTGCTCGATCCGCTGGTGCAGCCGCTGGAGGAGGATTTCAACAACGGCAGGGTCTTCCTGGACAAGCTGGAGCTGTTCAAGCTCGATTTTCCCCAGGTCAAGACCATGGCCAACATCTCGCAGCTTTCCGAGGGGCTGCCCAAGCGCCAGATGCTCGCCTCCTTTTTCGTCGCCCTGGCCATCTCCAAGGGGCTCGATTACATCGTCACCAACGTGCTGGACGAGGATTTCTATGAGTCGATCGTCACCACCATGTCGATCATGGGCAAGGACAAGAACCTGCAGGGCTATCTGAAGTATTGCCGCAACCACAAGGAAACCAAGCTCTAGGAAGCGCGATGGAGGACCGGAAAATAAAGGAGATCCTGATCGAGAAGAACCACGCTTTTAAAAAGCTGTTCCTGGAGCACCAGGATTTGGAAGAAAAGCTGCAAGCGAACCTGCAGAAGAAATTCAAGAATGAAGAAGAACGGATCGAGGAAAAAAACATTAAAAAGAGGAAGCTGAAATTGAAGGACGCCATGCAGAAGCATATCTGCGAGTTCAATAAAAAATTGAGCTGAACATGAAAAGAAGAAGGATAAAAAGGGTCAAGCTCTCCTCGTTGATCCGCATATCTTTTCTGCCGTCGGTATTCACCATGCTGAACCTTTTCCTGGGTTTTCAGGCGCTGCTCTACACCATCGGCAGCAAGAAGAATTTCAAGACCGCGGTCTACTACCTGACCGCCAGCGTGATCATGGACGGCTTCGACGGCACCATCGCACGGCTCACCAAGACCGAATCCAATTTCGGCGTGCAGCTCGACTCGTTGGTGGACGCCATCACCTTCGGCCTGGTCACCTCCATCCTGGCCTTCGAGTGGGGCTTCCAATCGGGATACACCCGCATCGGCAGCATCGTCAGTTTCGTTTTCTTAAGCGCCGGATTGATCCGCCTGGCCCGTTTCAATGTCTTTAAGGAGGCGAACGCTTTTCCCGCCAACATCTTCATCGGCGTGCCCATTCCGACCGCCTCCATGGCTGTTTGTTCCATGGTGCTGATTTTCGGAAAAACCCAGCCGCAGACCGACATGGGCATCCTCCTTTTTTCGCTGTACGTCGTCCTGATAGCCCTGCTGATGATCTCCAACATCAAGTACAGGACCATCAAAAAAATCGCTTTGAAAAACAACCTGAAGGCGCTTTTCCTGGTGGCCGCGATCACCGCCTGCCTGGTCATCTTCCCCGACGTCACCATCCCCATCCTGGCTTTCACCTACCTGCTTTCGCCGCTTTTTTTCTTCATTTTTTCCAGGAAACACAAGAGCGCGGAAACAGTCGGCTCGGCCAAGCCGGCGGAAGCCATCGGCAGCAACCGGACTGAAGCCTAGCACGGTTCATGGCTGAAGAAAATTCGCTGTACAGTCACTTCAAGCCTTTCCTGAAACGGTTCGTCCTGGCCATGTTCTTCATGGCCATGGTGGCGCTGTTCACGGCTTTCTTCGCCGTGATCATCCAGCCGATCATCGATGAATTGTTCATCCAGGGCGGCGGCCGTATTTCCGGCAGGAGCCAGTTCATCCGCACCGTGATCATGCGCGTTTTGGGCGTCGGCGAAAAGAAGCTGGTGTTGGTCCTGCCCCAGCTGCTGTTCCTCTCCTTTCTCGGCCAGGCCGTGTTCTCGTTCTTCTCGCTCTACATGATGAAAACGCTCGGCCTGAAGGTCGTGCGCAACATCCGCGACAAGCTGTACCGCAACCTGATCCACCAGTCGATCGACTTCCTGAGCAAATCCAAGACCGGAGACCTCGTCTCCCGCGTCTCCAACGACATCGAAAAAATAAAGCTGGCCGTGGCCGAGACCCTTTCGGTGTACATCCGCGAAAGCCTGACCCTGGCCGGGCTGCTGGTCGTCATCTTCTACCAGGATTGGGAAATGGCCACCATTTCGCTGGTTTTGATCCCGGTCGCCGCCGTGCCCCTGATCTATTTCGGCCGCAAGGTGAAAAAGCGCGGCATCCAGTCACAGGAGACCATCGGCGAACTGGCTAATTTCATGAGCGAATCGGCCATGGGCAACAAGATCGTCAAGGCCTACAACATGGAGGAGTACGAGATCGGCAAGTTCCGCCAGCTCAACCACAAGCACTTCCGCATCAACGCCAAGATCGCCATGTCCTACGCTCTGGCGGCGCCGGTGATGGACATCATCGGCGGGCTGGTGGCGGCCGGGCTCTTCACCATCGGCATGCACCGCATCTCGCGCGGGACCATTTCCCCCGGCCAGTTCACCTCCTTTCTGACGGCGCTCTTTCTGATGTACAGCCCGATCAAGAGGCTTTCCACCGCCCACAACGATTACCAGCAGGGCAAAGCGGGCTACGAACGGGTTAAGCAGATCATCAACACCGAAAATCCCATCCAGGACCGGCCTTCGGCCATCGACATCAAGAACGTGCGCGGCGAAGTGGAATTCAAGAACGTGTCCTTCGCCTACCAGCCCGGGGTCCCGGTCTTGAAGAACATTTCATTCGTGGCCGAGCCCAACCGGCTCGTGGCCCTGGTCGGAGCCAGCGGCTCGGGCAAGACCACCATCATGAACCTGCTGCTGCGCTTCTACGAGCCCGAGCACGGCGAACTGCTCATCGACGGCAAGGACATCCGCTCCATCACCCTCAAGTCGCTGCGCGAAGCGATCGGCCTGGTCACCCAGGATGTCTTCCTTTTCAACGACACCATCGAGAGCAACATCGCCTACGGCCGCAAAAAGTTCGCCCAGGACGACATCCGCGCCGCCGCCGTCGTCGCCCGCGCCGCGGACTTCATCGCCGAGCTGCCGCTGCAGTACGAGACCGTGGTCGGCGAGCGCGGCATTTTCCTGTCCAACGGCCAGCGCCAGCGCATCTCCATCGCCCGGGCGGTGTTGAAAAAACCGCAGATCCTCATCTTCGACGAGGCCACCTCGTCGCTGGATTCCGAGTCGGAAAAACTGATCCAGGAGGCCATGGCCGAGGTGATGAAGAACCGCACCACGTTTGTCATCGCCCACCGCTTGAGCACCATCCTCGAGGCCGACAATATTTTGGTCATCGAGAACGGTGAGATCAAGGAAAGCGGCAACCACCGCGAACTCCTGAAAAAAC
>JAPKZL010000265.1 GCA_026393795.1 Candidatus Aminicenantes bacterium
TGTCGGCCTGGCTTTTTTACCCTTCCTGAAATTTTCCTGGGCCGATCTGCGGCACGAGGTCGGCAGGCGGTTATAATTCAGAGCCATCGCCGGCTTCCTCATTCTTGACGTCCAGTCCGTAAGCCTTTATCTTGCGGTGCAGGTTGCTTCTTTCCAGGCCGATGGCCTCGGCCGTGCGGGAGACATTGCCATCGTATTCCTTTAATTTACCGGCAATATATTGTTTCTCGAAGGCCGTTTTGGCCTCGCGCAGGGAATCCGGGGCAGACTCGGTAACCTCCGACTCCGGATTCTGCTCTTTTTTCATGAAAAGAGGAATGTCATCCGCTTCAATGACGTTTCCCACCTTCATGATGTTCAGCCGTTCGACAATATTCTTCAGTTCCCGGACATTTCCGGGCCAACTGTGCCGCATGAGGATCGCCAGCGCATCGTCGGTAATCGTCTTTTCCGCCTCGCCTTCCTTCGAGGAAAAATCTTTCAAAAAACGCTTCACCAAAAGCGGGATGTCCTCTTTTCTGTCCCGGAGCGGCGGCACCCTCAGCGGGATAACATTGAGCCGGTAGTAAAGGTCCTGCCGGAATCTCCCCTCCTCCATCTCCTTTTCCAGATCTTTATTGGTGGCCGCGACAACTCGGACATCCGTGGCAATCAACTTCGTGCCGCCCACGCGTTCATACTTCTTTTCCTGTAGAATTCTCAATACTTTGGCCTGGGCCTTCAAACTCAAATCACCGATTTCATCCAAAAAAATGCTGCCGCGGTGGGCGCTTTCGAACTTGCCTATCTTTTTTTCGTAGGCGCCGGTGAAAGAGCCTTTTTCATGGCCGAAAAGCTCGCTCTCGATCAATTCGTCCGGGATGGCGGCGCAGTTGACCTGGACAAAGCGGTTCTGGCGGCGCCCGGAATGCTGGTGGATCAACCGGGCGATGAGCTCCTTGCCGGTGCCGCTGTCGCCGGAGATTAGGACGGTGGAATCGCTGCGCGCCACCCGGCGGATGGTCTCCTGCAGGGCCTGCATGAGGCCTGAGCGGCCCACCAGCTCGTACTTCCTGGCGGTCATGGTGCGCAGACTGGAATTTTCCTTGCGCAGCTGGATTTTTTCGGCCGCGTTGCGCACCGTCAGCACCAGCTTGTCGCGGGAGATGGGCTTTTCCAGGAAATCGAAGGCGCCCAGGCGCGACGCCTCCACCGCCTCCTCGATGCCGGAGTGGCCGGAAATCATGATCACCTCGACATCGGGGTTCACCTCCCGCAGCGATTTCAGCACCTGCAAACCGTCCATCCCGCCAGGCATCTTGACATCGAGCAGGACGATGTCGGGCATGGTCTTCTTGAAGCTGTCGATGCCCGAGATCCCGTCCTTGGCCAGGCAGACGGAGTATTTTTCGTATTCCAGGACCATTTTCACCGATTCCTGGATATTCTTCTCGTCGTCGACGACCAGGACTTTCACGTTTTCCATGCCTTGTTTATAGCAAACCCGGCCGTTTTTTTCAAATCGCGGCCGCGGCCCGGAAAAATTTCAGATAATGATTTTTTTTTCGGGATCGCTGCGTCCCTGCACCAGGAGGTAGGGGGATCCGATATTGCAGCGGTTGTGAAAAAAGCGCAGTTCGCGGGAAACCTCGAGGATGCGCAGAAAATAGGAACGCATGGAGGTCTTGAAGAGGAATTGGACGGGTTGGGCGATCTCGTTGCCGGCAAACTGATACCCGTAAGCCGAAAAAACATAGTCCGTGGGATCGGCTCCGAAACCCTTCAATTTGACCAGGTAGACCAGAACGCCCTTGCCGGCGATGCGCAACAGGTCGGCCATGGAGGTGACCGCGGGCTTGACGTAGAGGTTGGAGAACTGGACCTGGGGAAAAATCCCGCGCTCATCACGGAAGCCGTTCCCCGTCGACCGTTTTTGCTTCAGAAAAGCGGTGTGGATGTCGGAGACGGCTGAGACGAAGACCCCCTTGTTGATCAGATATTTTTCCTCGGCCGCCGTCCCTTCATCATCAAAGGGAACCGATCCGGTCTGCTCGGCTAGGGCCGGGTTGTCGAGGATGCTGACCTTGGCCGAGGCGCCGATCAATCGGCTTTTTCCGCCCGAACGGTCGAGGCGCAGGCCGGAAGAGAATTCCTTCAGCACCTGGACCGAGGCTTCCGGCGACATGACGAACAAATCATTGCCGGCCGTTGGCGGCGCTTCGGCCGCCAGGGCGCCGAGCAAGTTCGCCGCCCTGGCCACCAGGCGCTCGGGGTTGAAGTGGCTGAAATAATTGTGGCTTTCGCTCAGCTCGAGGATGTGATCCCGGAGCATGAAAGCGACCTGAGCTTGGAAATGCGTTTTCTTGTACTTGGCCATGAAGCCGAGGCTGTTGGCCAGGTAGACTTTTTTCAGCAGCCGGGAAAAATGAAATTTTTTTAGCTTCAGCCCCGGAAACGTCACCAGGCCTTCCTTGATCTTCTCCAGCAGTTCGCTGACCTGCGTTTCGTC
>JAPKZL010000266.1 GCA_026393795.1 Candidatus Aminicenantes bacterium
TTTTGCTGCCCAATGACCCGGACAACTATTACAAGAAGCATGATATCCTGTCCGCAGAATGGCAGCTGGAATTATGCAAGGCCAAGATCATCATCGGCAATTTTCACCAAATGAAACCCAGGGAGCGGATCGCTGCCGGGAAACTGACCAGACAAATCCTGGTCAGGGATGAAGTCAGCCCTTTTACGGAAACTCCCGAACAGATGGTTAGGCGAGTTTGCCGGGGACTTGGAAACAAGCGAAACATTGTGGTCATCAACGATGAAGCTCATCACTGCTACCGTCGCAAACCCGATGATGAAGATGGGGAAAAACTTAAAGGTGACGAACGCAAAGAGGCTGAGAAGCGTGATGAAGAAGCCCGGATTTGGATATCGGGCCTTGAAGCCATCAAGGCAAAAACAGGCATCCGCGCAATTTTTGATCTCTCGGCAACGCCCTTCTTTCTGCGTGGTTCAGGCTTTTCAGAAGGCACTCTCTTTCCTTGGGTTGTCTCCGACTTTTCTCTGATTGACGCCATCGAATCGGGGATTGTGAAAGTACCGCGAGTTCCGGTTGCTGACGATGCCATGTCCGGCGAAATGCCTACCTACCGAAATCTCTGGATTCGCATCCGTGATGATCTGCCCAAAAAAGGCCGCAGAGCAGGTGAATACCAAAGCGAACCAAAATTGCCGGCTGAATTGGAAGGTGCCCTGCACAGCCTCTACAGCAATTATGAAAAGTATTACAAGCTCTGGCAAAACAATGTCGAGGCTCGCGAGAAAGGGCAAACCCCACCGGTTTTTATCGTTGTCTGTAACAACACCAATGTATCTAAAATGGTTTATGATTATATCGCTGGATATGAAAAACCGTTTTCCAAAGATACATTCGGAGTTGTTCCCGGTGCGCTGAAAATATTCAGTAATGAGGAAAACAGCGGCTGGACCTCCCGTCCCAACACGATTCTCATTGACAGCGAACAGCTTGAAACGGAAGGGGCGATGAGTGCCGAGTTTAAAAAGATCGCCGCCATAGAAATCGAGGAATTCAAGGGTGAATATAAAACAAGGTTCCCCGACCGCGATGCCGATAACCTGACCGACGAAGATATCCTGCGCGAAGTCATGAATACGGTCGGCAAGCCGGGAAAACTTGGCGAGAACGTCAAATGTGTGGTTTCGGTTTCCATGTTGACCGAAGGCTGGGATGCCAACACGGTCACTCATATTTTAGGCGTAAGGGCGTTTGGAACCCAGCTCCTTTGCGAGCAGGTCGTGGGCCGTGGCCTGCGCCGCCGCAGCTATGCAGTCAACCCTGATGGCATGTTCTCCCCCGAATATGCCGAAGTATATGGGGTACCTTTTTCCTTCATTCCCTGCAGCGGTTCCTCTGTTGATCCCAAGCCCGGTCCCATTCCTACCCGGGTGCGGGCGCTCGATGAACGACTTGACCGAATGATCCGTTTCCCGCGTGTGATCGGCTACAAGTATGATCTGCCGCTTGAAAAATGGACGGCCAAATTTACAACCGATTCTCATATGGCTCTCTCGGCTCAGGATTTGCCTACAAAAGTTGAAGTTGACCCTATTGTCGGCGAAAAAAGCTTGCATACTCTCGACGACTTGAAAAAAAGGCGTGAAAACGAGGTCGCATTTTGTATCAGCAAACGTTTTATTGATAAATATTGCAAAGAAAATGGATTGGAAATCCCCTGGGTATTTCCCAAAATCCTTCCTATCGTCAAGCAGTGGCTGAAAGAATGCCTTTATTGCAAGGACAACACTTTTCCGCAAATGTTGCTGCTCGCCACCTTTTCACACAATGCCGCCGATAAAATCCACAATGCCATTGTACGTTCCACTGAAGGAGAAAACCGCCTGAAACCTTTGCTGCGGGCGTACGATCCTGAAGGCTCCACCCGCTATGTAGATTTCGACACGATCCGTCCTGTCTTCTCTACCCGGGCCGACAAATGCCACATATCCCACGTTGTGGCCGATACCGAAACCTGGGAACAGAAAATGGCCCAGTCCCTGGAAGACATGGATGAAGTCATTAGCTACGTGAAAAACCAGAATCTCGGTTTTACTATTCCTTATATTCTGAACGGCGAAGAGAAGTTGTATTTCCCTGATTTCATCGTCCGTATAAATGATGGCCATGGCCAGGGCGATCTGCTGAATCTGATCATTGAAGTCACCGGTGAGCGAAAAAAAGAAAAAGTCATTAAGGTAGAAGCGGCAAAAACACTCTGGGTACCGGCGATCAACAACCATGGCGGCTTCGGCCGTTGGGCTTTCCTGGAAATTGCTGACCCGTGGGATGCGAAGAATGATATTAGAAGGTATATAAATTCAATTGAGGAAATCGTATGAAAGAATTATTCTCAGAAAAAGAGGTAAGGGCTCTTCTTAATAAAAATGAAGGCCAATTCTTGGAATTCAAGTCCTTATGGGATCTGGAAAAAAATAACAAGAAAGCAATCGATAGGCGAACAGTTCGGGACTGGATCGCCGAATACGTTGCAGCCTTTGCGAACGCCGACGGCGGCATCCTTATTCTGGGTGCTGATGATGACGGCAAACCGACCGGTCATGACTATCCTGATGATGCTGTGCAGGAATTTTTGAATGTGACAGAAAGAAGACTCCGACCTTCGATAAGGACAAATGCTCAACAGGTATCCATCGATGGTCAGTCTTTGATCTTCTTTCAAGTTGACATTCATCCTGAAGCAGTCATGGTAGAAGGCAATGGGTTCCCTTACCGCATGAATGATCAGATCGTAAGGGAGCCTCAGGAAGTTATTAACGAACGAAAACAAGCTTATCGACGTGTCGGATATGAACACCGTGTCTTCCCTGAAGCCAATCTAAACGATCTGGATTTGGACTTGGCACGTTCATTTTTTTCTAAAAGTGCTCTTGCTGATAGGCCCATTGAGAATATATTGACTACTTATGGATTGATTCATTCAAAAGCAACCAATTGGGCAGTAACGAATGCCGCATTGTTGCTATTTGGAAAACTACCTATCAATCGTTGGCACCCAAGATCCGGGATTCGTTTTTTTCGAGTAGATGGGAAAAATCGTGAATTCGGTGCTCAACGCAATGTTCAACAACTTGCCCGCCTCGAATTGCCTTTAGCATCTCTTATTCCAGAAGCCTATCGGTCGGCTTCAACGTACATCCGCAAATCGGAGAAGCTTCGTAACTTATTCTTCAAGGAAATGCCAGAGTATCCGACGTTTGCTTGGCAGGAAGCTCTCATCAATGCTGTAGCCCATCGCGATTATAATGATATGGGTCGGGAAATTGAGGTTTGGTTTTTTGACGATCGAATGGAAGTTTCAAGCCCTGGAGATCTCGTTTTGCCCGTCACACTTGCCCGTTTGCGGCGACGCAGTCGGATTCATGCCAGCCGCAATCCACTGATTGTCCGAGTGCTGGTAGATGCTGGCATTATGAGGGAAGAAGGAGAGGGCATCCCTCGGATGTATGAGGAAATGGAAGAGTCTTTTTTAAAACATCCCCAATTCGCGTTGGATGGTTCTACTTTCTTTGTAACCCTGCGGAATCAGCCAATCTACGAAGGTCCGGGAGTGGAATGGAAAAGCCTGGTTGAAAAACTCGGTCTTCCGACAAATCAGAAGCGCGTACTTCTTGCACATCCGAACGGTTTTTCGAATGAAGATTATCGTAATCTGACCAGGTTGGACCGCGATCACGCCTATCGTGAAATCCAGGAATTAATAACTGCGGGCGTCTTGGTTTCATCGGGTTCATCGGGAAGAGGAGCAACCTATGCACCCTCGCCAAACCTTATGCAAACCCGAGCTTGGCTTGAAAAAAGAATTCCCAAACTCAAGGCCTATTTTAAAGTGAATCAAGAGTTGGACAACACCGAATATCGGAGGTTGTTCAAAATGACTCGTTCCGCTGCGACAAGAGAACTAAAACGGCTTATCGAAGAAGGTTTCTTGAAATTGGTTGGAAGCAAACGTGGTTCTCGCTACACCCCGGGAATAATATTGGGAAAGTCTCTGGATAAATGAACGATATGAACACGATATGCGCGCTCATAACTGCTAAAACCCTTATACGTATTGATTTTATGAGTGAGATAATGCCTGTTTTTTGGGGCATCTCTAGGCCGACTCAAGGTCGGCGAGAAAAAAATAGTAATGAACAAAACCAGCCTGAAAGATAGAAGCCTAAGTTTAGAAGAGAATTCTAAAAAGTATAGGAAAAGTATAAAAAAGCATATAAAAAGCATAGAAACCATGAGGTAAAAATGGCTAAAAAGAAGATAGTCTCGACAAAGGTCAGCTCCATTCGCCATAAAGACAAGCGGAAAAATATTCCGACCGAGGAGCTGCGCGACTTTGTGGCTGAAGACGAAGCCAAGCCCAAGACCATGCTCTACCCGCGCGATCCTTCTCTTGATCCGCAATTGGTCTGGAAGGGCAAGGACGAGCAGGATCGTGCCGACCTTGCCGTTCCGGTGGTACCGGTTTACATCCAGGAGAAAATCCACCCGCAAGCCATAATTAACGCCATGCCACGCCTTGAGCAGCCTGGTGACAACCAGCCCAGCCTCTTTGCCGACTTCAATGGCGGACCTGCAGACTTCGAACAGAAAGTTGAATTTTACCAGCATGATCAGAATTGGACCAACCGCATGATCCTGGGCGACTCGCTGCTGGTAATGACATCCCTGGCTGAAAAAGAAGGCCTAAAAGGCAAGGTGCAGACCATTTACCTCGACCCGCCCTATGGCATCAAGTTCGGCTCCAACTGGCAAGTAAGTACCCGCAAGCGCGATGTGAAGGATGGCAAGGCCGAAGATACTGTCCGCCAGCCCGAACAGATTAAAGCTTTTCGCGACACTTGGAAGCTCGGCATTCATTCCTATCTTGCTTACCTCCGCGACCGATTTGTTGTAGCGAGAGAATTGCTGACTGATACAGGTAGTGTGTTTATTCAGATTGGAGATGAGAACGTACATCTTGTCCGCTGTCTACTGGATGAGATTTTCGGTAGCGAAAATTTTATTAGCCAGATAGCTTTTCGGAAAACTGGAGGGTTCAGTACCGAGCTTATTTCCAATAATTGCGATTTAATCTTGTGGTATGCGAAGTCGAAAGAGCAAGCGAAATATAGAAGACTATTTTCTGCCAAGGCTTCGGAAACTGTTTCGAAACAATATGATCTCACAGAGGATGGTGATGACATAACACGAAAGATAACCAATGAAGAAACTTCAAATGATCCCGAACTCAACAAAGGCACCCGACGATTCATGGATGACAACTTGATGTCACAAGGAGCCACAGCTGGTGGATCATTCGCTATAACCTTTAAAGGAAAAAAATATCATGCGCCTGCTGGATATCACTGGAAAACAACTGAGATAGGTGTCAACCGCCTCATTACTGCCAATCGAGTAATAACAATAGGTAACTGGCTCAAATATAAGCGCTTCCTTGACGACTATCCTGTTGAAACGCTCGATAATGTTTGGCAAGATGTGGTTCCAAGCACTTTTAGTGATCAAAAAGTATATGTCGTTCAAACAACAACAAAAGTCATTGAACGCTGCATATTAATGACCACAGACCCTGGTGATTTGGTACTTGATCCGACATGTGGCAGCGGAACGACAGCCTACGTCTCAGAACAGTGGGGTCGACGCTGGATCACCATCGACACAAGCCGCGTTGCCCTAGCCTTAGCACGAACACGACTGATGTCAGCCAAGTATCTATGTTATTTACTGGCCGACTCTCAAGACGGAATCAGGAAAGAAGCGGAACTAACCGGAAAAATCCCAGCCGATTATAAAACCGATAATGATATTCGCAAGGGATTTGTCTACAAGCGTGTGCCTCACGTCACGTTAAAGTCTATCGCCAACAACCCGGACATCAAGGAAGGGATGACGTGTGAGCAAATCGACGCAGCAATTGCCCGCCAAGCTGATATTGAAACGCTTTACGACCAGCCCTATGAAGACAACAAACGAGTACGTGTGTGTGGTCCCTTTTCGGTCGAAAGCTTGTCGCCGCATCGCGTCCTTTCAACGGCTGATGAGGATTTGGATGGTACGGTCTCGGAGAAGGAAGCGCGTAAAAATCAGGATTTCAATACCATGATCCTGGAAAACCTCAAAAAAGCGGGTGTGCAAAACACGCGCAGGAAAGAACGGCTTACATTCAACCATCTCGAAACTTATGCGGGAACCTGGTTGCAGGCAGTAGGTGAATTCTCCGAAGAAGATGGCAAGAATAAACGGGTAGCTATTTCAATAGGCCCAGAGCATGGCACTGTCGGCCCGATGCAGGTAAAGGAAGCGGCAAAAGAAGCGGTGCAGGGCCTTGGCTTCGATATGCTGATTGTTTTAGGTTTCGCCTTCGATCCGCACGTTGACGAGGAAGTGAAACGCTATGGCAAGCTGACCGTGTTGCCGGCCAAGATGAATCCCGACCTGGCCATGGGTGACGAACTGCTCAAGAAAACCGGAGCCGGTAACCTGTTTATGGTTTTCGGAGAACCCGATATAGAAATTAAAAAACAAAAGGACGGGCAAGTCATTGTCGAGATCAAAGGCGTTGACGTCTATGACCCAACCACCGGCCAGATACGCAGCGCTTCCACCGACGACATCGCCTGCTGGTTCATTGACACCAATTATAACGGTGAAAGCTTTTTCGTGCGCCATGCCTATTTCACCGGCGCCGAAGAGCCCTATGACAAACTCAAGCGCGCCCTGCGGGCCGAGATTGATGAGGCCGCTTGGAGCGCATTGTATTCAACCACCAGCCGCCCTTTTCCCATTCCTGAAACCGGCAAAATCGCTATAAAAGTCATCAACCACTATGGCGATGAAGTCTTAAAAGTTTTTGAATTAATAAGAAATATTAAATAATAATAAGTAGGGACAGGTCGCGCCCTGTCCCTACTATGGATAACCCCGTCGGAGGCCCGAAAGCTGATCTGACGGGGAGCAGAGCGATATAACAAAGATAATCGCTTGTTTTTCTTTTGTCAATTTTATTTTCCCTAATGGATATTGGCACCAAATCTATCTTTATCATTTTTCTATCTCCTTTTCTTATCTTCCCTGGCATTGGCTTGTTGAAAATCGGGGTTGTTTCCCTTACAATGGGATGATGATCGCCGTAGATTGCATCGTAAAAAACATCGCCCAACTGGTTAATCCGGGCTCGGACCGCTTGGTGCGCGGCAATGAAAGCGATTGTCTGCGCGTGCATGAAGATGCGTGCATCGCGGCGCGGGAAGGAACGATCCGCTTCATCGGTTCCGCCAAGGAAATGCTCTCCCAATGCCGGCTCACGTCCGGCGGCATCGAAGTCGACGGCCAAGGGTTCGTGGCCCTGCCCGGGCTGGTCGATGCGCATACCCATCTCCCTTTCGCCGGAACGCGCCAGGATGAATTCGGTTTGAAGCTGCGGGGGGCCAGCTACCAGGAGATCGCCAGCCGCGGCGGCGGCATCATGAGCACGGTGCGCCAAACCAGGACGATCGGCACGCCGGAGCTGGTCGAGGCGTGCCGGCAACGGCTCGATCTCATGCTCCTGAGCGGCACCACCACCCTGGAAGCCAAGAGCGGCTATGGCTTGGACCGCGATACGGAATGGAAGCAGCTTGAGGCGTTGAAAACCGTGGGCGCCTCGCATCCGCTGGACATCGTCCCCACCTTCATGGGCGCGCACGCCATCCCGGAAGAGTTTGCCAGCAACCCGCGCGCCTACCTGGATTATATTTTGAACGCCGTGCTGCCTGGCGTGGCGCAGGGGCGGCTGGCCGAATTCGTCGACATTTTTTGCGAAGAAGGATATTTTAACTGTGAAGATGCCGAGCATTACCTGCGCCGGGCCGCGGCGCTCGGCTTTGGCATCAAGCTGCATGCCGACGAGTTCAGCAGCAATGGGGCGGCGGCTCTGGCCGCGCGTCTGGGGGCGCGGTCGGCCGAACACTTGATCGCCATCAGCGACGCCGAAATTGCCGCTATCGCCCCGACGCAGACCGCTTGCGTGCTGCTGCCCGGCGTCTCCTTTTTTCTCCGCCTCGGCCACTACGCTCCGGTGCAGAAGATCCTGGCAGCGGGCGGCATCGTCGCCCTGGGCAGCGATTTCAACCCCGGCAGTTCGATGATCTCCTCGCAATTGTTCGTCTTTCAGCTAGCCGTTTTTCAAATGGGCATGACCATCGAGCAGGCGTTGAACGCCGTCACCATCAACGCCGCCTACGCCGTGAACCGTCAGGACCAGGTCGGTTCCCTGGCCCTTGGCAAGAAACTGGACCTGCTGCTCCTGGATATCCCCGATTACCAGTACCTGGCCTACCACCCCGGCATCCAGCCGGTGCATACGGTGTTCAAGGCGGGGAAGCTGGCTGTACGCAACCGGCAGTTCGTGTATGAATAAAGGCAGATAGGAGGCCAACATGTTTCGCAGAGCCGTCGTGGCCGGCCAATTCTATCCGGCCAACAAGGAATTCCTGAAACAGGAACTGAAAAAAATGGTCGTTATCGCGCCGGAGCGGCGCAAGGTGCTGGGGCTGCTCGCCCCGCACGCCGGCTACGTCTATTCCGGGGCCTGCGCCGGCCAGGGCTACGGCCGGGTTACCTTGAGTGAAACCGTCATCATCCTGGGCGTCAACCACCGCGGCCATGGCGCGCCGTTGGCCATTGACGGCAACGAGGGCTGGGAAACACCGCTGGGCAACGTGGAGGTCAATAGCGAACTGCGCTCCCGCCTGGCGGGTGATTCCGCCTTGTTCGCCGTCGATAGCCAGGCCGGCGCCGCCGAGCACTCGCTGGAAGTCCAGGTGCCTTTCATCAAATACCTCAGCCCCGGCTCGCGCATCCTGCCGATCACGGTAGCCGCCGACCGTCTGCCCGATCTGCTGGCCGCTGGCCGGGAGATCGCCCGCCTGTTCGCCGAAAATGAGAATATCATGATGGTCGCATCCAGCGACATGAGCCACTACATCCCTGCCGCCCAGGCCAGGGAATTGGATTTCAAGGCTATTGACCAGCTGCTCAAGCTCGACGCCCGGGGATTGCACCGCACCGTGCATGAAAACCGGATCTCCATGTGCGGGGTGGCGCCGGCGGTGATCATGCTGGCCGCGGCCGTCGAAGCCGGAGCCGGCGCGGCCGAGCTGGTCTGCTATACCCATTCCGGCGAGGTGTCCGGGGATTTGAACGAAGTCGTGGGCTACGCCAGCCTGATCGTTTATTGAGCGGCCGTGACTGGCGACCCAATCATCCTGAAAAAGCCCGAGCATGGGATATCGCGGCGGAACATCGATCCCGACGCCCTGCGCATCATTTTTCGCCTTCACAGCCTGGGCTTCACCGCCTATTTGACCGGCGGCGCCGTCCGCGATATGATGCTGGGAAAAATTCCCAAGGATTTCGACATCGTCACCGATGCCCGTCCCGGGCAGATCAAGAAATATTTCCCCAGGGTCTTCATCATCGGCCGTCG
>JAPKZL010000267.1 GCA_026393795.1 Candidatus Aminicenantes bacterium
TCCTGCAAGGGCGATGCGATGCGGAAAAAAGAGTTGTCATTTAACAGCAAGATTTTGGCGCTGGCCGCGATTTGAAAAAAACAGCTGAATTTGTTATAAAAGAACCATGGAAAACGTGAAAGTTCTGGTTGTCGATGATGAAAAGAATATCCTGGAATCGGTAAAAATGGTCCTGGATTATGAAAAATATACCGTGGCCGTGGCCAAAGACGGAATTGAAGGCATTGATCTTTTTAAAAAATTCATGCCCGATATTGTTTTGCTGGACGTCAAAATGCCTGGCGGCCTTGACGGTTTGCAAGTGCTGAAATCGTTCAGGGAAGTCAATCCGGGCGCCGAAATTATCATGATTTCCGGCCATTCGGGTATCGAGGAAGCGATGGAGGCTTCGCGTCTGGGAGCTTTTGATTTTCTGGAAAAACCCATTTCCCGCGACAAGCTGGTTTTGACGGTGCGCAACGCGGCTGAAAAAATTCAACTGCTCAAGGAAAATTTCAGTTTAAGGAATTTAACCGCCAGAAAATATGAACTGGTTGGCCAATCGGCCATCATGCAGGCTTTGCAGGAAACCATCAGCCGTGTGGCGCGCAGCGATTCCATGGTCCTGATTTCCGGCGACAGCGGCACCGGCAAGGAATTGATCGCCCGCCTGATTCACCAGCATTCGGGGCGCAGTCAGAACCGTTTCATCCAGGTTAATTGCGCCGCCATCCCCGACGAATTGATCGAAAGCGAGCTTTTCGGCCACGAAAAAGGCTCCTTTACCGGCGCCTATGAAAAAAAAATCGGCAAGTTTGAAAGCGCCCACCGCGGCAGCATTTTTCTGGATGAGATCGGTGATCTGAGTTTGAAAGCCCAGGCCAAGGTGCTGCGGGTGCTCGAGGAAGGGGAGGTGCAGCCGGTGGGTTCGCCGGAAATCAAGAAGGTCAATGTCCGCGTCATAGCCGCCACCAACAAGAACCTGGAAGCCGAAATCAAGAAAAACAATTTCCGCGAAGACCTGTATTTCCGGTTGCATGTGGTTCCGATCCACTCGCCTTCGCTGCGGGAAAGGAAGGAAGACATTCCCTTGTTAATCGAACATTTCATCACCTATTTTTCCGAAGAAAATAATTACAAGAAAAAAACATTTTCCCCGGCGGCGTTGTCCCTGCTCATGGAATACCCGTGGAAGGGCAATGTGCGCGAATTGCGCAACCTGGTGGAAAGGCTGTTAATCATGTGCCGCACCGACCAGATTTCCAGTCAGGACCTGCCCGAATACATCGGCCGTAAAAACGAAGGCAGCGAGCCGGCCCTGCTGCAGATAAAAAACTGGAAAGAATTTAAAAACCAGTCGGAAAAAATTTATCTGGAACAAAAATTAAAGGAATACCAATACAATGTGGCCAAGACGGCCCGGGAAATCAGCCTGCCGCGCAGCAACCTCTATCAAAAAATCGAATCTCTTGGTATAATGGTGGGGCACCAGCAGGATGCGGATGAAGAATCGCCTCTTTCCTGAGTGAAAGGGGAGGAAAGTCCGGACTCCGCAGGGAAGGATGATCCCTAACCGGGATTTTTCCCCGCTTGTCGGGGGGACAGGACAGTGTCACAGAGAACAGACCGCCCGGCCGCGTTCGCGCGGTTGGGTAAGGGTGAAAAGGTGAGGCAAGAGTTCACCGTCCCGGCCGGCGACGGCAGGGACTGAGACAAACCCCATCCGGAGCAAGGCTTAACAAAGGGCGTTTGAGGCTTTCCCGGCCGAAGTCCTTGGGTTAGCTGCATGACTGCGGCAGCAATGCCGCAGCCAGATAAATGATTCTTCGCGACAGAACCCGGCTTATAGTCCGCA
>JAPKZL010000268.1 GCA_026393795.1 Candidatus Aminicenantes bacterium
AACTCGCGCACGTTGCCCGGAAAGCGGTCATCCCGGAATGTGTCGGCAATGCCCTGCAGCTGCAGCGGGTCGATCGCCGGGTAGCCGAATTTTTTAAGGAAATGGGCGGCCAGTATGGGGATGTCCTCGCGTCGTTCGCGCAAGGGTGGAATTTGGAGGGTCAGGTCCTGCAGCCGGTAGTACAGGTCGGCGCGGAACTGGTTGGCGACGATCAGCTCCTTCAGGTTCTGGTTGCTGGCGGAAATCAGCCGGATATCGATGGGGACCGTCTTGTTTTCACCCAAACGGCGGATCTCCTTTTCCTGCAGGACGCGCAGCATCTTGGCCTGCAGGTTTATTGGCAGATCGGCGATTTCATCCAGGAAAAACGTGCCGCCGTCGGCGGCTTCAAGCAAGCCGGTCCGGCTTTCCACGGCGCCGCTGAACGCCCCCTTCCTGAACCCGAACAGTTCCGCTTCCAGCAGCGTTTCGGGCAGCGCGGCGGCATTGACCGATATGAATGGCCGGCTGGCCCTGGGGCTGAGCAGATGGACGGCTTTGGCCGCCAGTTCTTTGCCGCTGCCGCTTTCGCCGGTGATCAGCAGGGAGAAGTCCACCTTGCTGATCTGGGCGATCAGGCGTTTCATTTCCTTGATCGGCTCCGAGGTGCCGATGATGAACTCAAGCTTTTTGTGGATCTGCAGTTCGTTGGTGAAAAAATTTTGAAACAGGATCGCGAAATTTTTGAGAACGTCCCGGTTCCGTTCGAAAAAATTCTGAAAATACGCTTCTCCGTCCCGGAAGGCGACGACCAGGCTGGCCGAGAGCCGGTCGCTGATCGGCCAGCGTATCATCTTGGTATTGGCAAAGGGATAAAAAAATTTTTCCCGGCTGCTGAATTTCGCCTTGATCTCCGCCAGTCGAAAATTCTGCTGGCCCGGGGCCAGGCGGGCATGGCGCATCATTTCTTCCCCCAGTTCCTTGAAAAGGCCCGAATTGGAAAACCGGTACAGCAGCTCCTCGTTTTCATGGATATGCATGGCCAGCCAATCCAAGGGCATTGCTTGGCTGATTTCATGCAAGAAACTGCCGAAAAAATCTTCCGGAAGCCGCCATTGCCTGTAATGGCCGACGAGACGGGCGTTGTCAAAAAGCTGGCCCGGATTTTCATTTTCCTCCAGGATTTCCCGCAGACGATTCAGCCGGGGCGAAATTTTTCTCTTGTTCATGGTAAAAAAATCGTGCATGGCCAGGAAACATTCTTTGGCTTGGGGATGGATCGCTTCCGGTTCGCCGCTTTGCTCGAAATAGACATACCAGTACTCATGATAATAATAGTTTTTTGCCTTGGCGGACAATTCCCGTGAAAGTTCCTTGAAAGGACCCAGCCACTCCTTTTTTTTCACCTTGCGCAGGATCATGGCCATGGCAGCGAACCTGGTTTTTTTCGATTGGATCGCAGCCACTCCGTCCCATATGGCTGCTTCCTTCTCCCCGGCGGCATCCAGCTCGCGCAGCTGGCACAGGCGCCAGACCGTTTTTTGATCGCTGTTGAAATGCTTCGCCTCCGCTGCGGGCGGAGCGATCGCTTTTTCCTCGGCGAATAAAATCTTGCCTTCTAACAAGGCGCATTCGCCGAGCCCCTTGTGGTTACCGGTTTTTTCGAATATCTGCCTGGCGTGCGCAGTCAGCTTCAAGGCCCGGCCGTGGTTCAGCCTCAAGTATTCGAGGCCGGCCCAATTCAGATAATCGATGGCGCAGGAAACAAGCGATTTTTTTTCCTCGTTGCGGGCCAGAATGCCGCGCAGGAGCCTTTCCGCTTCATTCCAATTGCCGGCAGCGGCATGGACGTTGATCAGGTTTGAATTCACCAGCATGATGCCGTCGCTGTTTTTTTCTTTTTCGAACAGGTGCAGCGCCTTTTGGTACCAGCTTTCGGCCTGGAAGTCGTCGTCGTTCTCCAGGTAGAGGTTGCCCAGGTCGACGGCGCTGAAAGCCGCATTCAACCTGAAGCCCTCGCCGGCGCTGCGGATGAACAGTGTTTTGTACAATGACTCGGCGGCCGAAAAGCAGCCCTTTTCCCTCTGCAGCTTGGCCATTTGGTTTTGAGTTTCGATTTCCTCGCGGCGGCAGCGCTGGCTGCTGAAGTAAGCCAGGGCTGTCTCGAGCTGGGATTGGGCCCTGGCATAATCCCGGTTGTAGATTTTCCGGTCGCTCAGTTGGATCGCCGCCAGGTTGCGGTAGTACGGGTCACTGATCTTTTTGGCGAAGGCATCGGCCTTTTTTAATTCGGCGATCTTTTCGTTATATATGAAATGGAGGTAACGCCATTCATCGGCGCACGTTTCGGGGACCGTGGCGAGCCCGGCCAGATGCTCTCCGAGTTTTTGATACTCCCTTTGGCGCAGGGCCAGGTGGGCAGCCAGCAGCCGGGCGAAAACGCCGCCCGGTTCGGCATGGGCCGCGAGAAGTTTTTCAGCCAGATCGACGGTACCGGTCTTGACGAGGATTTTCAAGAAATGGTAGAGAAGCCTCTGGTTTTTTGCCAAACGCGGAAGATGGCGGACGATCAAGTCAACCGCCGGGCCGGGCGCGACCGTTTCGGGTTTGAGCCGGGCATGGATTTCGAGAACCCGTTCCAGTTCCGCCAGCTTCTCCCCGGCCAGGCAATGCCTGATGGTCAGGTATGGCCAATCGCTTTTGGCGGCCAGGGCGGCCAGCCGGGCCCGTTCCTCTTTCGCCGAAACAGCGGTGACGGCGCCGCCCGCGGCCTTCAGGCAGAAGGTTTGCTGGTTTTCCTGCAAATGGTGTTTTTTCAGCAGGGCCGCGATCCGTGCCGCGCCTCCGGCACCGGCCAGGGCGCGGGCGGTGGGAGCGGGAACCGGCACGCCGATGAGCGCGAACATGTCCAGCAGCCGCTTTTCCTCTTCATTCAATTCATCCGCATCCCGCGCCGGGGGCAGGCCGAAGAAGTGTTCTTGCAGCGGATTGCTTGGGGCCTCGTTTAATTCGAGGTCGCAGTCAAAATCGATCGCATCGTTGAACAGGATGATCGTCAAGCCGCCGATGTCTCCCGAATCGAGCAGGAAGCTGAGGAATTCGCCGTCTTCCTTCCGGCGCAGCCCGTCGATGACCATGACAACTTTTCGAAAAACCGATTGCTTCAGGAAAAGGGCGAACTCCCGCACCAAGTCGGCGGAATGTTTCTCACCGGAATCCCGGCCATTGGCCGCGGCGGAAAAAAAATCGCGCAGGGTCGTGTTGGTGGCGGCCACGCGCATGAACAGGGTTTCGTCGGAATGGAGGTGGTGAAACAGGATGTCCTGGATGATCTTGTCTTGCTCCGCATCCTGGGTGTTGATCCTGACTTTAAGATTGGCGCTGGAGCGGATGGCGGTCGGTGAATGGGAGTGGAGTATGTTGGCGGCGAAATCGTCGCTGCGGTACAAATAGCCTTTGACCGTTGGCAGCAAAGCCGCGCAAGGCCGTTTCTTATTTTCTTCGCGGCGGCCGCCCCGATCCGGGAAATGCAAATGGCTGTTTGTTTTAAAAATGGGCATGAAGGCGACGGCATCGGGAAATTTCTGTCCCTGCAAGTTCCAGCCGAAGCGTAGGGCCGCTCCCGGAAGGATCTGGAATTTGCTGAAATCAATAAAATCCATTTCCCACTCCTGGGCGGCCTGCCGCAGCGCCAGGAACTGCTCCAAAATGTCCTTGGCCCGGGCCGCGGACTGCCTGGGCAGGGCCCGGCTGTCGTTGGCGGAGAAGGGCTGAGTGACGATGTCGATTTCAAAATTGTTTTGCCTGAAATCGACGATGTTCTGCATGAGATTGGAGTGGAAGCCGAATATCTTGTTGATCATCAGCAGATTTTCGGGCGTGTTGACCACCGTGGCCCGGGTCAGTTTTTCATCATGCCAGTGATCGAGAACGCGGTTGCCCTGGATGGAAAAACGCCTGGACAGCTTGGTCAGATTCATTGACAAAAGACCTCTCCCGTCGATGCCTATCGGGCCATGATATTTTTATGGAGATCGTAATGTCAATGGGGAATTCTGTGCGAAATCACCCTTCAAGCCCGGCAATGGCCGCGCAAGCCGTCCATGATGTTCAATACCACCTTGTCGCGCAGCGACGGGAATGCGCATATTTCGGCGATGAATCGTTCGATAAAAAAATGGCCGCGGGGCAGTTGGTGATCGAGCCGAAAGCAAGATTCTTCATCGCCATGCTGATGAAGGGTCTACCGTGATGCTTGAAGGCGGGGATGTTGATCACCTTGTCGACGCCGGCTTGGGCAATTTGCGAAAAAGATTGAACGGGCATTTACCCGGCCGCCAGCGCGGCGCTCCCGGTCGCCTAAAAGCGGCGACGATCCATGCCGGAATTTTTTTGCGGTTTTCACCCCGCAGCGCAGCGACGGCCGGCGATTCGTTTTATCCGCTTGTGGTTACTCGATATTGGCGCTGACGACGGCGGCGAGCTGCATCATGTCGATGGTTTGCCCGGCCTGCATGTTGGTGAAGTTGGTCACTTTGCCGCTGGACTTGCTGGTCACTTTTGTATTCTTAAAAAGCTTTAAAAGTTTTTCATCGGCGACGATGAACTTCCCGGATCCCGTCGGTTTGCCGTTGGCCGTCGTCGTTTGGAGCTTCTTGGCCTTGATGTGGTCCCAGAGTTTTTTGGTGATTTCCAAACGCGGCAGGGAGCTGACGCCGCAGAATGCGGCCAAATCCGCTTTCAGTTTAACCGGCTTCTTCAAACCTTTTTCGACCATGATCTTATCCTCCTTGAATAATTGTATGTGCAGTATAGCACAAAATAACGCGCCATGCAGTCGGATGGGCGAAGTTTTTTTCCGAAAACACTATTTGCCCTTCACTTCGTCGTAGATTTCCTTGATGTTGCGATAGTTGGGATCCTTGCCCAGGATCTCGGCCGCCAGTTTTTTGGCGTACAGGTAGTCTTCCTTCAGTTTGGCGGTCAATATGAGTTCGTACTTGACGGCTTTGTAATCGTCTTCCTTGCGGTCCTGGATTTCCAGTGCCTTCTCGAACCAGTTAATGGATTCCTCGAACATGCCCTGGTCGCGGAAACAAATGCCCAGCAAGCCGGCCGCGTCGAAATATTTCAACGGGTGCTTGGAGGCGATCAGGAATTCATGAATCGCCTCTTCGATGAGCCCCATCTCCTTGTAGGCGATACCCAGGTTGTAGCGGGTATCGTAATCTTCCTGGCCGATTTTCTCGTCGACACCCTTCTGGAATGCCTGGAAAATCTCCATCATGTTCTTTTCAACGGTTGAGGTCCTTTGCTTTTGCAGCTCATCGATCCAGTATTTTATGGCACCCGCTTCCCCGTCGACCACTTTCTCGGTTTCGTAATACTCCTCTTCCTCGAGAAAAACACTCTCGCTTTTGAAAATGTCGACTTCACTTTCGGCCAATTCGTTTTCATCGATGTCCTTGAACGGGGATTCGCTGCCCGATGCGGGGGCCTCGTCGCTGGTAAAAATATTGTCAATGTCGATGAAATCGGCGCTGGAGCCGAGGAAATCTTTGTTGGCGGCGCCGCTTTTCTCCCTGGACGAAGGCTTGGGCGGAGCTTCCGGCTTGGCCCGGAGCGGTGCCGGTTCGGGTTCGTGGATGATCATCTTTTCCATTTCAATTTCGAACGGAACGTTTTCCATTTCCGCAAAATCGGCGGCGCTGCCCTTTATTTCCGGCTTTACCAGGATGTTGTCCAGGTCGATGCCGATTTTTGAATCTTCAAACTTCTGCAGGATATCGCTCTCCTGGGCGATGGAGGAGGTGATCTCGATCGGTTCCGTTTTTCCAACCTTGAGGATGATGGAATCGGTCTTGTCCGGCAGCATTTCCTTTGATTTTTTTATGCGCGCCAGCCGGGAGGCGATTTCCTTGCTTTCCGGGAATTCCTTTTGCAGCCTGTCTAGGATTTTTTCGGCGTTGGCGAAGTAACCTTCGCTGATGTAAAAATCCAGTTCGGCCAGGTGGGACGACAATCCCTTTTTCAACTCGCTGTCGGTCTTGATCTGGACGCTGTCTTCGCCCTTGAGCAGGAATATGTCCTCTTCCTCCCCCTTCAATTCGATGCTTTCCAGCTCCTCCAGGCCGCCCGGATGCTTGAGCTCGTTGATCTGCTCGATCATTTCGGCGTGATCGAAGTCGATCTCGATATTGGTCCTCTCGTGGCCGCCCAGGTCCAGCAGGCGCTCGTCGCTCGGTTTGAGCTTGGTCAATTTTTCGGAAAGGGCCTTGTAGGCTTCGTCGTTGTTTTCTTTCTTGTAAATCTGGAGCAGTTCGATGCCCTCGTTGAGCAGCGCCTCGATATCATTGCTCATCTGGTAGACATCGAAAAGCTTGACCCGGATATCGGTATTCTGCGGGAAGGCGTTCTGGGCGGTTTTTAAAAGATCGATCGCTTTTTTGAAATCGCTCTTCTTCAAGGCCTGATCGGCATTGCTCAGTTGGAACGAAATGAATTCCCGCTCCTGGTCGCCTTCTTCGTCTTCGGCGCTGGATTCGCCGGTCAATCTGGCCAGTTGCTCCTGATAGGCGAATGGCGAATCGGACAATTCGATCAGTTCCTTGAGTACGGCGATCAGTTCGGAATGCATTTTTTTCTGCTCGTATATTGGCAGCAGCGACTCGTACATGGCGATCAGGCTGGTGGTTTTTTTCGTGGCCTTGAAGATCGAGGCCAACTTGTTCAGCGCCGGGAGATAGGTGTTGTTCGAGGTGATGATGAAGCGCAACAGTGAATTGGCTTCATCGTATTTCCCCTTTTCGATGAAGCGGTCTATCGTGGGCAGGAAAAGCTTGTAGGCCTTTTCGATTTCCTCCCTCTGCAAATAAACCTTCCCCAACTTCATGATCACTTCGGTTTCGTTGGGATCGATTTCGGCGATTTTTTTGTAGATATGCTCCGCTTCCTCGATCAGGTTGTTCTTGAAGTAAAGCTCGCCGAGAATTTTCAGCAGGCTCAGGTGCTTGAATATGTCTTCGCCCAGGTTCTTGAGCATCTGGATGGCCTTGTTGGCATTGCCCTGGCTGATGAAGCAGGAAATCAGCTTTTCAAAAATTTTAAGGTGCTTGACCTTGTTGTAGGTTTGCAGCAGGAGTTCCTCGGCCTGGGCGAATTCTCTTTTTTTGATCAGGATGTCGCTGGCGGTAAGGTATTCGTTGATCGCCTCGTCCTTCATGTCCTCGCGCAAATAATTGTCGGCCAGCAGAATGCGCATTTTGGTATTGCTGCGGTCGAATTCGAGGATTTTCCGGTAAATGCCGAGGGCTTTTTTCTGGTTGTTCTGGCGCTTGTATTCTTCGGCCATCTCCATGTATATCTGCTTGGCCTCGATGACCAGTCCTTGTTTGGTGTACAGGTCGGCCAGCTTGGAAGAGATCGCCTCGTTCTGGGGGTCGATGCGGGTGATGCGCCGGTACATGGCGATGGCCTTAGTGAAAAAGCCTTCTTTGAGATAATAATCGGAGATCCATTCGAATTGCTTGATGGCATCGGGAAGCTTGTTCAGCTTCAAATACAGATCGCCGATAATCCTGCGCACTTCGAGATCATCCGGCTTGAGGTCGATGATCTTCTGGTATTCTTTGATGGCGGCATCGATTTTCCCCTGTTTGAACAGTTTCTCCGCCAGTTGCAAAATTTTTAATCGGTTATCGCTGGCCATCGTTCATGCAAACCTTTTTCGGCAAAAAAGTTTCCCTCTTTAATAATAGCATATTTTTACTTTTTTGGGTAGGATGTCCCGGGGAGTGCGCGAGCAGCGGTCGGGGGAGAAAAATTTACCCTGGCCGCGCCGATACAGCGGGAAACGCTTTTTTCGTAATTCTTCTTCGCCGGCGAAAGCGTTCACTACCTGAGTTCTTTCAGCCGTGACGCCTTGCCTTTCAGTTTTCTCAGATAGTACAGCTTGGCTCGGCGCACCTTGGTATGCTTTTTGACCTCGATTTTCTGAACCAGCTTGGAATTGAGCGGAAATATCCTTTCCACGGCGATGCCGAATGAATTCTTGCGAACGGTGATGGTCTTGGACATGCCCATATTCTTCATGGAGATGATCGTGCCCTCATAGACCTGTATCCTTTCCTTGCCCGCTTCGATAACCCGATAGTAGATCTTCAATTCGTCTCCCGGGCGTATGGCCGGAATATCGCTGCGCACTTCCTGAAAGGGGCGCAGGTCGGTTTTTTCCGCCGGCTTGGCCTGGGCGATCTCCTCGACCGGCTTATCTGCAGCGACGGCATCCGGCTTTTTCTTGGCTTTCGATTTTTCGGCCGGGGCCGGTTTGCTCTTTTTCTTTTCTTCTGACATGCATGGTCTCCTAAATGGCAGTGACTTGAATGATAGCGTATTGTACTATTTTTTCAGGCATTTTTCAAGACGCTTTGCTGCCAAAGGCAAATTTTGTGGAGATGGGGACAAAATAAAAGGGCAGAAGCGCCGCCAGCGGCGCTCCTGCCCGGGTATCAGGCCAAATCAGCGAATTCTAGAAGCGGTAGGTGAAGGCGATATTGGGAACCAGGATATTCATGCCGTGAACGCCAGGCATGCCGGGATCGGTCGCCGTCAACGTGGCCGCGTCGATCGTCCGCTCCTGGCCCATCAGGTATTCCACGCACACGTCGAGGGAAAGTTTGCCGGTGCGATAGCCCACGCCGAGGGTGACGACGTTGTAGGTGAACTGCGGCAGGAGGATGGTCAGGGTTTCATCGGGGCCGACGCAGGGATCGTAGTAATACCCGCCGCGCAGCGAGAATTTTTCGCACAGTTGGTATTGCAGGCCGAGGCGGTACTGAATCTTGTCGATCCAGCGCAGCTGAAGGGCGGCGCCAGTGGCGAAGGAGGCTTGCCAGGCGGTATCGCTGTAGATGGCCTCGATTTTTTCCACCTTTTTCCAGTTGGTGTACTGCAGGTCGGCGTTGACGGTCAGCTTGTCGATCGGCTTGAAAGAGACGCCGCCGCCGATCCACATCGGCCAGGTTGCATCCCGTTCGATGTCGGATGTGGTGGTAACATGAAGCAGGGTCTGGGCGAGAGGGTTCTCGGCGGTGCCCTTGAATTTGATCTTGCACGGCAAGCGCAGGCTTACACCGATGCCCAGCTTGTCGGAGGGTTTGTACAGCACGCCGAAGGTCGCGCCGAATCCGACCGCGGTTTCATCTTCCGAATATTGCTCCGCGTATTTGACATACGTGTTGGGCGGATAGGGAGGCGAAGGGAGTTTCATGGAGAATAAGGCCGGTTTTTTCAAGTTCAGCATGCCGTAGTTGATGTTCAGGGTGGCGCCGATTGAAAGGGTGTCGGTGATCTTGTAGGCGATTGCCGGCGAAACCGAGATCACGGCGATCATGCTTTCCCATTCCAGCGCCTTGTTGAAGCTCAATAATTTCAGGTCCTCGCCGTTCCACTTGGCGCCCGATCCGGCCGGGACGTAAGCCAGGATTCCCAGTACCAACTTGTCCGAAACGGGCTTGAAAAAACCGACTGCCCCCGAGGGATACATCTTGCTTTCGCTCTTGGCGTCGATCCCATATGCGCTGAGCGTATAGGTGACGGAAGGGATCAGATCGGTCCCGAAGAGGGAAAGGCTGGTGTTCTTCATCTGGGTCAATCCGGCCGGATTCCAGAAAACGGCGCTGTAGTCATCGGCTTGGCCGATGAAGGCACCGCCCATGGCGATGGCCTTGCTGCCGACGCCGTTGAGGTTCAGGCCGTTGGCCGACAGTGAAATCCCGCTTGCAGCGATAAGGACAACGGTTACGAATAACCGTGCAGTCTTCCACATTTTTTTCATTTTTTCCTCCCAAAATTTAGTTGAAAAAAAACAATAATATATTGCATTTAAAAAGTCAATCTTTTGCCGCCGCTAAATATCCAGGGCGATTTTCCCGTAGACGCCGTCATAACCCGCGACGCGGCTGACGCGGTTTTCGCGCATGGCCTGGATGGCCGCGGTCAATCATGTCTTTTCAATGGAATGCGATTGAATTCCCGCGATGCCTATTGTATAAACAGCGCATGGAGGAAATTAAAGCGAAAGCCAAACTGGTCCGAAATTTAAGCCTATTCATTATAGGCGCAATTGTTTTATTGCTTGTCGTCCAAATGCTGGGAAAAGTCGATCGGGCCAGCGGGAATGATTTTACAAGCTATTTATCGTCATCAAGGGCTCTGTGGCAAGGAAGCGATCCCTACAAAACCGAGAGCTCCTTTCCGTATACCTATCCATTGTTTTTGGCTTTTATCCTGTTCCCCTTATCTTTGCTGGCAGAGAAGCCAGCCAGTTTGATTTGGTTTGCGCTCAACGCTTGTGCCTTTGCCTATTCTTGCAAGGTTTTAATCGACTCTTTACCCCAGGCATGGAGGGATCGCGCAAGAGGAAATTTCTGGCCATTGTTGTTGATCTTATCTGTTTTGACTTTTGATATTTTGCAAAACCACTTCTTAAACGGCCAGGTGAATCTTATCGTTCTGGCATTGATGATTCTTTTTATTCATCACGATATCAAAGGCAATAATTTCAAAGTCGCGGTTTTTCTTTCTTTGGCCATATCCATCAAAGTTGTCCCGCTGATCTTAATAATATATTTGTTTTTTCGTAAAAAATTCGATTCAATCGTATGCACGTTCCTATTCATTTCTTTTTGGGTTTTTTCCCCAGTCGTGGTTGCCGGGGATCGAATGATTTCTTATTACCAAGGATATTTTCAACAGTTCATTTTAAAACGAGTTGGATCGATCGGGAAAATGAATGCCAGTCACGTAGAATTTTCATTGCAGTACTTTCTCAAGAAAACGACTCATGGCATCGCCCCCGACTTCTACTTGCTGATCCTTTCCGTTTTGTTGGTAACATTTCCTATTATTGTTCTCGAGCTCGTGTCGCTTAAAAAAAACTGGCGCGAGAACAGGCTATGGATTTTCAGTCTCTATTTGGTTGCCATCCTCCTGATCTCTCCCATGTCGGAAGTCCATCACCTGGTTTTCTTTATTCCCGCTTTATTTTTATGCAGTATGGCCGTTCTTTACCGAAAGGTCGAACGATCGATCGGTCAACTTTTCTTCATGGCGGCAACCTTTTCCTTCCTGATCCTGGCAGGCCTTTGCCGGGAAAACGTATTTTACTTTGTTGCACTGGGTCTTGGCTATTTCATGGTGCTTTTTCTATCAAGAATGATGGCCATGAATCCTTCTCGGGATAAACTCATTACGTAGGCTCCGGGTTAATTCGGCAAACTGAAATTCAAGAAGATGTTTTCCTTTGATTTCCAATCGGGGAAATCCGGATCAAACGATGCTTATTGATTATGTTTGAGATCCAGGGCGATTTTCCCGTAGACGCCGTCATAACCCGCGACGCGGCTGACGCGGTTTTCGCGCATGGCCTGGATGGCCACGGCCAGCGGCTCGTCGCGTTTGGATATTTCCCCAATCGTGGCCCGCTGCAGCAGGTGAAACTCGGAACCGAAACGGCCGATCAACGAAAGGTAATAGCGTTCAACTTTCTGGGCGGCTTCTCCGCACGTGAGCATCTGGGCCAGGATCTGTTTCAGCGGGATTTGGTAGGCGAAAGGAACGCGGCTTTCTCCTTTCCCATCGGCAAGCTCGCGCACGCGGTGCATGACCCCCTGGGTCAGCGGCTTGCCACAATTCGGACATAGGCCATTGGTTTTCTCGGCAGCGGCTGGAGCCAGGGAGACCGCGCATTTGCGGTGGCCGTCGTAATGGTATTTGCCCCCTTCCGGGAAAAATTCGATGGTCCGGCTGATGCTGCCGTTGCGGATGGCCTGGGCGATGCCGGCATAACTCAGGTCGCATGACAGCTCGTTGGCTTCGCGGCCGAGGTTGCCGGCCGAATGGGCATCGGAATTGGAAAGAAATGTCAGCCGTCGCAGCGATGATACCGAGGCCAGCATGGGCGGATCGGCCGATAAACCGGTTTCCACGGCGTGAATCTGGGGGGAGTAGTCCTCGAAGCATTCTTCCAAGCTGTCAAAGCCGGACCGGGATCCCAGCAGTGAGAACCAGGGGGTCCAGATGTGGGCCGGGATGATCATGGCCTGGTCGTCTAGATCCAGGATTTGTGCGCTCAAGTCGCGGGCCGAAATGCCCAAAATGGGCCGTCCGTCCGACTTCAAATTAAAACGCCGGCCCAGGCTGGAATTGATCTTTTCAACCGCAGCGAGCGAAGAAGCCAGGATGAGCAGGTGGATCTTGCGCACCCTGTCTTTTTTTTTGTAAATCAGGGATATTTCCGAAGTCAGCATGAAAAGGACTCCGCTGCCAACGGTTTTCAGCGCGAACAGACCTTGGGCGCTCTCCCTGAGCTCGTTTTTAAGGCAGGAGAACCAGAGCGGATGGGTGAAATCACCGCTGCCCAGAACCGTAATCCCCTTGAGCGCAGCCCAGGATGCCAGCTGGGTCAGATCCAGCGTTTTTGAAGTTCCGCGCGAGTAGCGCGAATGGATATGGAGATCGGCGTAAAAGCCCATTTACGGGATTCTTTTCAGCGTCGACATGTCATCCTTGAGATAAAACTCCAGTAAGTCGCGCAGCGGCGTCTGCCCAATGACCGCCACATTCTTATCCAGCAGCAAGGCCAGCGGCCCGATTGGCGTTTCGGCGTATTCACGGCTCAGAATCCCGACCAGGTCAGCGGTCTTGCGAAACAATTTATCGGGCAACGGCTTGCTGACATCGAGCCCTTGGTCAAAGCTGACGATTTGCAATGTCAGCGCCAGTATCTCCCTTCCCAGGTTCGCGACGCGGGAATCGGCCAGGGCGATTTTTGAAAATTCCTCGTTCAACTCATAATAAATTTGTACCGCATTCCGGGCGCTGGCCGAAAACCCTCTCAGATCATCGCGCGCGTCGCGCAATTTTTTCAGGGACTGGGCCTTGTCCGCCGCGGGTGTGATGGCTTGCTCGGCGTAGCATTTTTTGTTCGTTTGGGTGTCGTCGCTGTTGCCCGGATCGGGGATGAGCCCGGCAATGAAGTCACGGTATGTGTCATATGCCGGCTTGGCTTCGCCGTTGCTGCGCAGAATTCCGAAGGGCCGATTGGCTGAATTGGGATCGTCGATGATCTCGTAGAAGAATATCTTTTGCGGATAATCCTTACGGGCCCGGGTCTGCAGCATGTCCAAATAGCGGAGGGACTGCATGGGTTCGGAGAATTTGCTGGTTTCCCAGCCCGTCTCGGTGATCCAGAACGGCTTGCCGCCTTGGCCCGATTCCTCGATGATCTGCTTCACTGCCGGGATGAGATGGTCGCCTTGCTCCAGCAGTTCGTACATGACATACACGCCCAGATCTTCGTAAATATGATGGGAAATGATGTCGAAATAGCCGCCGGCGTTGTCCAGGATGTATTTCATCCAGAAGTACCATTCGACCCCGCTGCTTGTCAGGTGGGCCAGTTCTGGTCCGACGATAAACGCGGACGGGTCGACGGTGCGGATCGTCTGTACGGCCGGCAGCAATACATTCTGGACGAAGATGTCTTTACCGAAACCGAAAAATTCCCTCAGGTTGGGTTCGTTCCAGATGCCCCAGTATTTGATCTTCGTCTTGTAGCGGGTGACGATCGTGGCGACGAAATTCTTCCACTCGTTGATGTCGGCGGCCGGGTAGTTGAAGCCCACATTGCCATTGGCCCAACCCGGAGTGTAGGCGATGGTGGCGTAGACGGACAGGCCGTTGGCCTCGGCGTAGGTCGCCACCCGATCCAGTTCGGTGAAATTGAAATCGCCTTTGCTGCCTTCGATCTGCGGCCAGTTGACGTCGACGCGGATCCAGGTGATTCCCGCCGCCTTGACCTTAGCCAGGACCTCGTTCTTGGTTAGGTGCACATTGATGCCGTAAGGCAGGGGGGAGATGGTGATGGCCGCCAACTGGATCGCTGCCATCAAGATTAGGCCCGCGCCTAGTTGCAACTTTTTCATGCTCCTATTATAGGATGATTTTATTGTATTGCAACTGTTGCGGTAATGCGTTGCCGGAGTCACTTGGGGGCAAAGTCTATAACCGAGTCTATTGTTTCAACGGCTTTTCATCGGGGCGGTCGTTTACGCAAAGGAAGTATTTTTGGACCTTTTTGGCTGATAGGGGATGGCATCCTAGCGGAGCGACATCGCCGCCAGCGGAACCGTCTACAAGACAGTAAGGATTCCCAACTTCTGCCGTTAGGCTCGCTTTCAGGAAGCGCTGCATATAAGCCACTACGAACCAATCGGAAACAAGTGTCCTGGGATAAACGGTAATCTTTTGGCCTTGAGGCAGCATGCCGGACCGATAATCCATATCGGCAAATAATTCTTTGTTGCGCAGCACCATTTTCCCTTTGAACAACAACGTGCCACCGGCCGCGATGATGAATAAAATAAGCGAGACGAAAGCGGCTTTTTTCGACCGGCCTGGCCGGTCTGCAATCGAAGCTTCAATCTTCAAGGCGGGTAAGGGAAAAACGGCGGCTATTCCCATGGCCCAAAAAGGCAAACTGGGGAACAGGTACCACCCCAACTGTTTGGGGCTGATCAGCAAAGGCAGGCTGGCCATCATCGCAATTGACAGGAAGATGGCGGCATTTTTATTGTCCGGTCTCTGAGTTGTATTGGTACCTGGGTTATGCTTGCGCATGAGAAATGTCAAAACAATGCACAGGAGAACGGGCAACAATAATTCCATGAATAGCTTTTTTAAAAGGAAGAATTGCGAGATGGAAGTTTCCCGTTGTCCTTTCAGACTACGGATCAGTTGATTGGAGACGTAATGCTTGACAAAATGAACCGCCGGCTCTCCCCCGCATTTTAGGACTATCCAGAGAGTGAAAAGAGAAACCAGGGCCATCATGGCGGTAACCCTCAGGGCGGGCCCCAGGGGTCTTTTCCTGAGCGTCGCCGCAGCAATCGGGATGGCCAATATGAAGGCGGCTGGAAGCCCTTTGGTAAGAATGGCCATTGCCAACATCAATCCGGAAAAAGCCGCCCAAGCCGCTTGGGCTATCCGCGTGCTGCTGAGAAGCGCCCTCAATCCGGTCCATGCGCCCAGAAGAATGAAGCATGTCATGGTATTCTCAAGGAGATTGTTGGCCAGGGTCCAAGACGTCAACGGGATTGCAAGAAATATGCATGCGGGCCACCATTCTCCGGGGGCGGGGAGATGATCTTGAATAATCGTTCGCCAGATGGCAAACAGCAAAAGCAAAATTATCAGCCCGCAACCCACCCCCCAAAGAAACTCCACATCCGGGGAGTCGCCAAATATGCGAAACGCCAGAGATTGCAGCCATATGCCAAGCGGGGGTTGTTCGAAAAAAACAGGGTATATGGTTTCGCTATAATGCGGATTCCAGAACCCTCCCCGGTTTTCGGACTGGTTGCGGGCGATGGCGGCATAAGTCATGCCGTCCAAGAACATATCCTGGGAAATAAGGCGAGGCAGAATCAGGACGGCAAAAAACGAGAAAACAAACGCCCAAAAAATTTTTTTATTTCTGTTTGTTGAATTTGTTTCGCGATCCACCGCTCAATTCCTTTTCTTTTTGTAAAGCCTAAAGGCATCGGAGCAACAGATGCTTTGGTATTTTTCCGATTGGCGCAGGGTCTTGTCCAACTCTAGCAATTGAGGCTGATTCATTGGCCATGGATTAAGCCATAGGTGCAACAGGATAAATTCTGCCTCGCCGGTCGCAGGCAGCATGAAGATTGCTTTGCGCTTGGGGAGATGGGGGATGAGTGCCGATTGGGCGGCGACCGAGGCGTTTTTTGGAATCAAATCCAGGCTGCGCTTGATGATGGGATATTCATGGATGAGCCCGTATTTCCCTGGAATGAAAAGGTTCCATTTGAAGTTCCCCAGAGTGATCAGCCATATCGCCAGAACCAGCCACTGCCACGATGGACGTGCCGCTTGCGGTTTTTTGCCGGGTTTTTTTTGCAGGCGCTTCAAGGCCAGCAGCAGGGCAAGGAACAGGAAAGGGATCAGCGCTGAGCCGTAATGTAGCCCGAAGGCGGCCATGGCCGGGATGCGGCTGAGCCAGCCCACCAACAGGGGCGGGATGATCAGCAGCACGGCCGACGAGCCGAAAGGTATCAAGAGCAAGGGCAAAAAATAGTTCGCCAGCCGGGCGAGATTGGCCAGGGGATGCACATCCTTGAGCACGCGCAGCGGCTGGGCCGCGGCCTGCTTAAAAATTTCCGCCGGCGTCTGGCCGTAATCCTGCCATTTGGTGATGAACTCATAGGCTCGCCCGGTATGCACCTGGTTTTGGAAAAAGGGGATGAAGACGGCCATGGTCAGCAGAATGTATAGGGCGCTCAATAGCATGGCTTGGAACGCGGTCTTCTTCCATTCCGTTTTCCACGCCAGCCAGCCGCAGTAAAAAAAAGTATAAACGGCGAAATCCTCCTTGAGCCACAGGGCCAGGATGACAAACAAAAAAAAGAGGAATCTTCGGTTGCGGACGGCCAAGAAATAGTAACTGGCGAATATGAACAGCGGGAAGAACATTTCGGGATGGAAGTCGTACATCAAGCCGTTGAGCAGCGGCCGGTAGAGCAGGAATATCAGCGGCACAACCAGGGCCATCTTGCCGTCGCCGAGCTCATGCTTGGCGATCAGATAGAGCGGCAAGGCGGCCGCGCCGACGGCAAGGACTTGAATGTACAGCAGGAAGAGCGGGCCCGCGAAAACCAAATACAAGGGAGCAAGCAAAAAAAGGATCGGGGTGAAATGGACGGCCAGGTGGCTGCCCCAACCGAAGCCATGGAAGGGCTCGGCCATGATCTCCCCTTTCATGGTGCTGGACATGGCGTAGTCGTAGATGGAAAGGTCCCAGGCATTGGTGGCGAAGGAGAAGTGCTGAGCCGTGCGCAGCAGGGAAAACAGCAGCAGCCAGGCCAGCAGCAAGTTGCAGAAAAAGAGGTTCTGCCGGTAAAAGGCCATGATCCTCGCCGCACCGGCGCTAAAATTCTTTTTGATCGTTAGGCTCCTGATGTCACGCTGATATCTCTTTGCCTGGAGGAAATAAACATCCAGACCGCCGTGTAAAACACGATAGCACAGACTCCCCACTTGAGCAAGGTCAAGGGGAGGGATTTCACGATAAAGGCGGCCAGGAACACGCCCAGGATGCCGGCGCTGGTCAGCGCCAGCGCCGCTTTGCGGTCGTAGGCTTTTTCCTTGACGAAGCGGGCGCTGCCGGCGGCCATCAGCATGGCCGTCGCCGTCATCATGATCGGGAAGGCCGTCAGCGGGTGCATCCCGAGGGTGTAGACCATGGCCATGCACGGGGCGTAAAAACCGACGCCGATGGTCTGCAGGGCGCCGAAGATGAAGCTCATGATCGCACCGAGTACGAGCTTCCAGCCCGACAAGCCGGCCGCCTCGCCGCCCAGGGGCAGGAGCGCAAGCAGTCCGGCCAGGATGATCAGGGCGACCGCTGCCAGGCCGATCCCCATGCCCAGCTGGATCCTGGGGCGCGACATCCTGGCGACCACGCCGGCGCCCAGGACGGCCCCGATCGGCGCGGCAGCCGACATGGCGACAAGGGTGAGCGGTTCGACCTTGACCGCGGTCATGAAAATGAACGCCTGGGCAACGGTGGGGATGGTGTCGCCGACATTCATCGTTCCCGGGATAACGCGGTCGTCGACCAGCTTGAAAAATTTGAACATGGCGGTCTGCTGGGCGAAGCTGCCGATTCCCAGGGTATCGAAGAAGTTGCTGACGAACCCGGCGCCAAGCAGGCCGGGCCAGGATTTGTCCGAGAAGGCCTTTTTCCCGTTGACGGCATCGGCCAGGTAGAAATAGGCAAAACTGGCCGTCATCAGGCCAAGAACGGTTTTCAGGATAATCGTCATGAAAGGGAATTCTATGTAGGTTTGGGGCAAAAGTCAAACCCAGTGCGATCCCCGGCACCCGCCCCGGCGGATCGTGCGCTTGCTTTTGCGTCCGGAAACGGTTAGAGTGGTTATCTTGGAAAACCGGCCATGGGCAAAGCAAAAAAAAGATCGCCTTCATTCATGACGCCTGACCTGGAAACCATCGCCAGGCGGGTCATGCAGGAAAAAGGACTGGCCGTTGATTTTCCGGCGGCAGCCCTGCGCCAGGCCGCCGAGTGCCGCGACAAGGGGGCGGTCGTTGAAAGGTCCGAGCGGCTGGACGATTTGCGTGGTATGCCCTGGACCTCTATCGACAATGACGATTCCATGGACCTGGACCAGCTGGAAGCCGTATTCAGTGACAACGATGGGTACCGGCTGCTGGTGGCCGTGGCCGATGTGGATGTTTTCGTCGCCGCCCGTTCTCCCATCGATCAGGCCGCCAAAGCCAACACCACCTCCGTGTATACCGGGGTCAAGAATTTTCCCATGCTCCCCGAGCGCCTCTCCTTCGACTTGAGTTCCTTGTTACCGGGCAAGGACCGCCGGGCCATGGTCGTGGAGGTCCGCATCTCCCCCGACGGTCGGGTTGACGGCGGCCGGATTTTTCCGGCCCTGGTCCGGAATAAGGCCAAGCTCTGTTACGATGCCGTTTCGAACTGGCTGGAGGGCAAGGGCGCGGCTCCCGAGCCGCTGGCGCAGGGAAAAAAACTGCGCCTCCAGCTGGAAACGCAGGACCGCCTGGCCCGGATGCTGCGCCGGTGCCGCCTGGCGGCCGGGGCGTTGGAATTCGCTTCCCTGGAAACCCGGGTCGAAATGGCCAGCAACGGCCGGGTCAAGCGCATATTCACCCGCCGGCAGAACCGGGCCGAAAGGATCATCGAAGAATTCATGGTGGCCTGCAACCAGTCGGTTGCCGTTTATTTGGCCGACATGGGGCTTCCGGTTTTAAGCCGGGTGGTCCGCGAGCCCGAACGCTGGCCCCGGATCGTCGAATTGGCGGCAGGCTATCATTCGCGTCTGCCGGGAGATCCCGATGCCAGGGCCTTGGCCGGATTTTTGAGAAAAGCGCGCCAGGCCAAGCCGGACGCTTTCACCGATTTGTCCCTGGCCGTGATTAAATTGATCGGTCGCGGCGAATACCATGTCCTGCCGGCCGGGAAAATTCCTGAAGGCCATTTCGGCCTGGCCCTCAAAAATTATGCCCATGCCACCGCGCCCAACCGGCGCTACCCCGACCTGCTGACTCAGCGCCTGCTCAAGGACGCTCTGGCCGGCCGCCGGGGGAAAAATGCCTATTCGCTGCCCGAATTGCAGTCGCTGGCCCTGCGCTGCACCCAGCAGGAAGACGCGGCCAATAAAGTGGAGCGTCAGGTGAAAAAATGCGCGGCAGCCGAACTCCTGGAAGACAAAGCCGGCTGCCTGTTTTCCGCCCTGGTCACGGGAAGTTCCGACAAGGGGACCTGGGTGCGCATCAAACATCCTCCGGTGGAAGGCAAATTGGTGCGTGGCGACCGACGGCTCAATGTGGGTGACCATTTGCGCGTCAGGCTGCTGGCCACCAACGTGGAAAAAGGCTTCATCGACTTCGCCCGGGTGTAAAAGCCTCACCCCCACCCCCCTCTCCTAAAGGCGAGGGGGTAGCCCTTAGGATTGCCCAACCAGATGATTCCCAGAATTGATTGAAATTTTATAGGCGCAATAACATCCCCGAAACATGAAAAAAGTTCAAGTATTTTCTAACCCCCTTCTCCTTTAGGGGAAGGGTTGGGGATGGGGTCATCCAAGGGTATAATTCATTTAAAATACCCGATTTTTATCCTTCGTTATGCCTGATGCTTGGCATGGCGGTTTTCGAGAAGTGCAGGTTCAATGCTTCAGATTTTCAGCTGGCCTGGGGTTGCTGCGGCGACGGGGCGCTGCCTTCGGTTTCACGGTTGAAGGTGAAGGAAAAGGCGAAGAGCAGTAATCCTACCACACAGACGGCTCCGGCCACGGTAATGACCGGGGCCACCAGGTGGCGGGTGAAAATGAGGGCAACGCCGCCCAACTGTTCCCCGATCAAATCGTTCCAGTGCAGCCAGTGGGAAGAAAAAGGGCCGGGGTGAAAACGGGCCGACCAGGGGACGATCTGCTTGACAAACGTGGCCAGGCCCAGGGCCAGGCCGCCGCCGATTAGGGTAACCGCGCCGCTCCAGCGGAAGAAATGGGCTTTGCCGCGTGCACCGACCAGGGCTCCCAGGACGATGAATATGGCCGGGATCAGGAAGAGCAGGTAGGTGAAAGACATCACGGTCTTGGCGATATTGATCCGGCGATAGGGGAAGTGGCTGCTTTTGAAGAAATTGATCTCATCGGGGATGTCGCGGGTCATGCTGCTGCGGATGGCGGCGGAGGCGTCCATGTTCCGCGCCGCGGCGGGACGGCAGGGTGGCAGCTCTTCGTAACGTCCCGGTTCCCGGATGATCTCCTCCCAGATTTCGGCTTGTTCGGGGCTGCATTCGGGGAGCTTTTCAAGTACCTGGCTGATGTAGAGCCCCATGGCCGGGTGATTCAATGCCTGTTTCAGGGGGCGCAGGTTCAGGCGGACGTTCCTGGCCTCGATCTTGCCGTTCAGGATGTCGCCGACGGTACGCAGGGATTCGGAAAGCTCTTTTTCCAGCCAGTCGTTCAAGCCGGTCTCCCTGAGCAATTCCCGCGGCGTCTTGGCCACGCCGGCAATGGCCGTCAGCCAGACGCGGGCATCGGGGTTTAACTGGCTGTTTTCATCCTTTGCCGCCAGCAACACTCCGTCCATGAGATCGGGAATTTCGCTGATGACCTCGCGGGGAAGCTCGCTCAGCATTTTCGAAGAGACCACGGCCTGGGTCAGGCCCACGGCCCAGATAATGCCGAAAAGGATGGGTATGGCGAAAAAGATCATGATCAGCAAGCCAAAAACGGTGCGCGTTTGATTCATGGTTCACTCCTTCAATCAGTCAATTATTATAACGCAAAAAAACAGGCAAAGTTCTTTGGCCGAGGAAATTCAGCTCAGGGCAAGGCCGCTCCGGCCGGAATGGATGCATCATTGTCAGTCAAGGTAAAATCCCGCCGACAAAAACCCAACCCAGTGCTTGAGGGAAAAAGGAGCCGTGGTGCCCAATCCGGCTTTTTTCAACGGGATGACCCCATCGCTGTAGGTGTCCGAATAGCGGAATACCCGCCCCTTCAGTCCGCGGCCGAACGCTTTTTGCATGGTCTTGCTGATGGTCAGCAATCCGAAGGGGATGTCGTATTTCCCGCACCAGTAGGTGTTGCGGTAATCCTTGTAAGTGTCTCCCCAGAGCTCCTTGGTCAAGTCGCATATTTTATTGTCGCTCAGCGGCCCCGAAAAAGCGGCCTGAGCGAAACGGCGGTCCTGTTTCGTGCCCAGGGCATGGGCTTTTTCATCGTCGCCGAAAGGGACATTGTTGAAATCCTGCCCGTAATGGTTGGCGTCGGCTGAAATCAGGAAGAAGATATCCCGGCCCGGCTGCAAATTGTTTTCCTTGATGTAGGCGGCGAGGGCCGTGGCCAAACGCTCGGCAAGCTCGTTCATCCTTTCCCAGGGCATGGCCGTGACCATGATCGGGGTGATCTTTATTTCCGGGTTGTAATACTGGAGGAAGGGGAGCTGGGCTTCGATGGAATGTTCAAGGGCGTGGGCCCGGTTGTTGACCGCGTAATCTTCCTTGGACAGGTGCTCCTTCAGCCATTCGCGCAGGGGCGAGATCGCTACCGCGCGGCCAAGCCCTGTCCAGGATGGGTATTCATCCAGGAGCAGGATATTTTGCGGGTCGTTGATCTCCTTGCGCACCGTGCCGTGGGTAACGCCGAATATGACCGCTTCCCGGGTGCGCAATTTCCTGTACAAGGGGTAGTAAACGCGCCCGGCGTACAGGTAATCGTCGTGCGGGGAGATGCCGGCCACCAGGCCGCGGACTGAGAAATCCTGCTTTTCAACGGCAGCCAAGTAATTCAGCAGGCGCTGCATCTGCGGCCGCTGCCAGCAGTAACCGACATCATCGCGCACCGGGCGGACGTTCTGGCCGGAAGTCAGGAGAGCCAGGGAAATAAAGGCAAAGAATAAGATTTTTTTCATAGGACAATTGTATCGCTGTGCT
>JAPKZL010000269.1 GCA_026393795.1 Candidatus Aminicenantes bacterium
GGGCTGGTCATCTGGTCCCAGTTTTTGCTCCAGGTTCGATTTAGAGGCGCGAACGGGAACGCCATTGACCTGGAGGCCTTGGCAAATTTGAAATAATCAGGGTCCCTGCTCTTGGCCCGCTTCCGCCCCCCAGCGAAATGGCCGGGAGCAGGGGCCTCGTCTTATTGAAAATTGAATCCACTTATTTTATAATTGATTTAGCGGAGGGAACTATGGCTTTAATCACTTGCCCTGAATGTAAAAAAGAAATTTCTGACACGGCGAAATCCTGTCCATCGTGCGGATATGAATTAAAAGCATCGGAAAAACAATTATGCCCGAAATGCAATATTGAGGCGATTGCAGTTAAGAAAAAAAACCAAGTCTCTATAGGTGGAATTCTTGGAGCATTAATTTTCATAATTGCAATTCCCATTTTGTTTTATAATTGGCTAATTGGAATTGCTGCCATGATTTTGGGAGCAATTATTGGGTCAGTAGCGCGAGGCGAATATATAGAGATGACTTGCCCAAAATGTAAAAAAGTAATCAGTAAAATTCAGTAATGAGGCACTATCCCCAGATCAATTAAAATATTATAGATGACGGAAGTATAACTATTGACAAAATAATCAATGGCAAGGGCCAGAACGATAACGACCAACACAATGATAATCGCTTTAATCCAAGACCGCCGGGCTTTTTTACTCGCCGCTTTTTTTTCTTCTGGAGTTAAAACGCGGGAAGGCGGTGCAGGTACTGAAACAGGTGCTGCTGGCGGAACATAAGCCGGCAGGTCTTTATGACAGAAGCGGCATATTGTCGCCTCGGCCTTGACCATTTCGGCGCAATAAGGACATTTGCGCATCTGGCCGGATTGTACCTGCTGTTTTTCCAGCGCTTCGGTGTTTGGCTTCATTACGAGCGCCCAGATGATCCCGATAAGCGGGCTCAAAATCAAACTTAAGATGAAGAAGTTTCCGAAACTCTGACCCTTATTTTTTGCAATTACTCCGGCGAAAATTGAAAAGGTGATCCAGACCACAAAAATCATATCTTCCTCCCTTAATACTAAACTGAGGTTATCATTTATGTTTTTTTTGTCAATCAATTTTTTTATTGACTTTGATTTTTGAAATATGTATTATCAAAAAAATGGTGAAGCCAACCGTGACTAAAATTTTTATACCAAGACTAAAACGGGACTTTAGAGACAAAGAATGTCTATAACAAAGGGTTTTATCAATTCAAATTCAAATATGTTATGAGGAGATGTCCATGAGCAATGAGTTCAAACCGTACGTTTCCGCGGACAAGAACCTGAAGGAATTCACCGTCCGGGCCCTGTTGATCGGCCTCTTCCTGGCTGTGCTGCTGGGGGCGGCCAACGCCTACCTGGGTTTGAAGGCCGGCATGACCATCGCCGCCACCTACCCGGCCGCCGTTCTGGGCATGGCCCTGCTGCGGTTGTTCAAAGATCACAATATCATCGAGGAGAACTTCACCCGTACCGTCGGCTCCATCGGCGAGTCGGTGGCCGCCGGCGCCATCTTCACCCTGCCGGCCTTCCTGATCGCCGGCGTCTGGTCGCCGGAGTTCTTCGGCAGCGTCAGCGGCTGGCTGAAGTCCACCGTCATCATGATGGTCGGCGGCATCGTGGGCATCATGTTCGTCACCCTGCTGCGCCGGGTGATGGTCGAAGACCCCGAGCTGAAGTTCCCCGAATCGGTCGCGGCTTCCGAGATCCACAAGGCCGGCCGTGGCGGCGCCACCGGCGCAAAATATCTCTTCTACGCCATGGGCATCGGCGGCTTCATCGAGCTGCTCAAGGGCTTCAACCTGCTGGCCGCTAAATGGGAAAAATTCAGCGCCTTCGCCTCAAAGCTCATCCCGCGCACCAACATTGGTGAGAATTTCAAGGGCGTCGCCACCGGCGGCGGCTTCATGTGGAAAACGCCGGCTCTGAGCCCCGCCTTCCTGGGTGTTGGCTACATCATCGGCCCGCGCCTGGCCGCCCTGAACTTCGCCGGCGGTGTCCTCTCCTGGGGCCTGTTCGTGCCTTTGCTGACGCTGCTGCTGGCGCCGCAGTACGCGCCGGCCGTCAACGCCGGACTGCTCACCTGGACCGCGGTTACCACCGTGATCTTCCAGAACATCGTCAAAACCGTGGCCATCGGCGGCATGCTGATGAGCGCGGCGTACACCCTGTTCAAGATGCGCAAGAGCCTGATCAACGGCATCGGCCGCTCGGTAAACGACGTCAAGAAGGCGGCCACCAGCAAGCAAGCCACGCTGCGCACCGACAAGGACATCAACATCAAGATCGTTTTTTCTGTCCTGCTGGGTATGGCCGTGATTACCTTCATCGTCTACTGGTGGTTCATGGGCTTCAGCTCCACCAACCTGGCGCCGGCGCTGGTGGCCGCGCTGGTCATGCTGGTCGCCGGTTTCTTTTTCGCTGCCGTTTCTGGCTACCTGGTCGGCCTGATCGGCTCCTCGAACAACCCCATCTCGGGCTTGACCCTTTCCACTCTGGTCATCGCCGCCATCCTGATGGTGATTCTCGGTGCCAAGGGCATCCCGGGGGTGACCGCCGTCCTGGCAGTCGCCGGCGTCATCTGCGTCTCTTCCGCCGTGGCCGGCGAGATGCTGCAGGACCTGAAAGTCGGCCATATCCTGGGCGGCACCCCCTGGAAGATGCAGTCCGGCAACCTGATCGGCGTCATCGTCTCCGCCCTGGTGATGTGGATCCCGCTGTTCATCCTCAACGCCGGCGACCTGAAGATGGCCGCCCTGAAGGGCTATAAAGGCGGCTTCGGCGGCGAGGTGCTGGCCGCGCCGCAAGCCGGCCTGATGGCCAACCTTTCGCGGGGCATCGTCGGCGGCGAGATGGTCTGGCCGCTGATCGTGGTCGGCATCCTGATGGCCGTGGGCTTCATCCTGGTCCAGGTCAAGAGCCCGATGCTGGTGTGCGTCGGCATGTACCTCTCGTTCGATACCGTGGCCGCCATCTTTGTCGGCGGCATCATCCGCTGGGTCGTCGACGCCATCATCGCCCGCCGCAAGTACAACGACAACCAGAAGTCGCGCATCGAGAACCGCGGCGTATTGCTGGCTTCGGGGCTGATCGCCGGCGAGGCGCTGATCGG
>JAPKZL010000270.1 GCA_026393795.1 Candidatus Aminicenantes bacterium
GGATATCAGACAAATAAATGGACCTGTTCTCTTTGATGAAATATTGGGAAATGTTTCCCAGTCCGCAGCCTATTTCTAGAATATTTCCCGAACAAAATGGAGAGATCGTTTCGTACATCCATGTATTGAATTTGTCGGCAGAAGAGATAACATCCAGAATTTCCGAGCCTTCTTCATCGATATCTTTATATGAAAATTCCATTGCCAACGATCTTTATCGGTGAAACAAATTGTATTTCATGATGCAATAAAAAGCACGGAAACCGTCCTTCCAGCCAATTTTTTTCCCCTCTTCAAAAGTTCGGCCATAATAAGAGATGCCGACTTCATAAATTCGAATATTGGGTATTCGTGATATTTTAGCAGTGACTTCCGGTTCAAAACCGAATCGCTTTTCCTTTAAATCAAGTGACTGAATAAGCTTGGCATTGAATAATTTGTAACATGTCTCCATGTCCGTCAGGTTCATGTTGGTAAACGCATTGGACAGGGCGGTGAGGAATCTATTCCCTATGGTATGCCAGAAGAACAATATCCGGTGCGGATTGCCACCCATGAATCGCGATCCGTAAACGACATCCGCAAAGCCATTTACCACAGGTTTTAAAAGGTCATTGTATTCTTGCGGGTCATACTCCAGGTCCGCGTCCTGAATGATCAGGTATTCTCCCGTCGCTTTGCGGATGCCGGAATGCAGTGCCGCTCCTTTTCCCATGTTGCTATCATGCTTGAAATACTGGATGGTGACGTTTGGATTCAATGCCAGATAGTTTTTTATTTCTCTTTCGGTGTCATCGGATGAGCAGTCGTTGACAATAATAATTTCTTTCTCAATATCATTAATTAATTTCACCGCCTTGACTTTGTCGAGTATGAAACGGATGGTTCTGCCTTCGTTATAGGCAGGAATGATGATCGACAACGTCCTTATCATAGCATCACTATGCCGAGGCTTTGCGAGGCATCAAGTGATGCTATGCCGAGGCTTTGCGAGGCATCTAGTGATGCTATGCCGAGGCTTTGCGAGGCATCTCGTGATTCTATCGCCATGCTCCTATTTTAAGGATAATCGTCTCGCTTGTCAACGAGTTCTGAAAGTTCTAGCGGTTCAGTTCACTTCCCTGCAATCCCCCCCCGGCGATGAACGCCGCGACCCGTCGCAGGGCCCGGGCCCGGTGCGAGACGCGGTTCTTTTCCTCAAGACTCAGCTCGGCGAACGTCTTTCCCAGCGGCGGGTATAAAAACAACGGATCGTAACCAAAACCGTGATTTCCTCTTTTTTCACGCAGGATTTCGCCGCGCACCATGCCCAGGAATGAGCGGCCGGCCCAGCCTGGGCGCGCCAAGCACACGGCCGAAACGAAGCGGGCGCGGCGGTCATCGCTTTCACTCATTTCGGCCAGCAGCTTGGCGATGCGCTCATCGTCGCCGGCTCCAAGTCCGGCATAGCGCGCCGAAAGGACGCCGGGGCGGTTGCCCAGGGCCAGGACCTCCAGTCCCGAATCGTCGCCCAGGGTATCCAGACCGGTCAGCTGGCTGTAGAATTCGGCTTTCAGGCGGGCGTTTTCCTGGAAGCTGGTGCCGGTTTCATCGACATCGGCCTGTACGCCGGCTTCGGCCAGGGAAACGAGGCGCAGGGAAAGGTCCTTTTCCATGAGCAGGCTTTGGATTTCCAGTTTTTTCCCCGGGTTGCGGGTGGCCACCAGCAGGGTGTTCATAGATTCTCGGAGAGGATTTCCCGCACCCCCTGCAAGAGCATGATCTTCTCGACGAACTCGCGGTTCTTGTTCTCAGAGGTGTTCAGGATGATCTCGAACTCGTAGCCGCTGCCCTTGCGGTTGAGACGGGCGCTGGTGTACTTGATGTTCAGCTCGGTCAGCACCCGCCTGAAGTCGACCAGCAGTGAGGCTTTTTCCTCGGTGCTGATCAGGTACACGTAAACCTGCTTCTGCTTTTCCAGGTAGGCGATGAAGTATTTGAACACGGTCAGGATGATGACCACGAAGATCGTGACCGAAAAGGCGGTGAGATAGAAGCCGCTGCCCACGGCAATGCCGATGGCGGCCACGGTCCAGATGGTCGCGGCGGTGGTCAGGCCGTGGACGGCGAAACGGGCCTGGATGATCGCCCCGGCTCCCAGGAAACCAATACCGGAGATGATCTGGGCCGTCAGGCGGGCCGGGTCGGCCCCCTGCCCTGTAGCCGCGATCTTGAACGACAGGATGGTGAGCAGCGTGCTGCCGATGGCGATCAGGATATTGGTGCGCAGGCCGGCCTCCTTGTGCGACAGCTCCCTTTCCATGCCGATGATCCCTCCCAGCGCGGCCGCCAGCAGGATTTTCAAGACAATATCCATGCCCATGGGTCACCTCAGCCAGAAGGCAACGATGAACACGAGCAGCAAAAAAACGGTATAAATGGCGAAATAGGGATTCTTAAGCAATTTCTCCGGCTCCTCGGCCGCGTCGCGGTCCTGGATCGATTTGATCATGAAAAAAACAGGTAGAAAATGATGAACGGCAGCGCGTACAAGAACGTTTTCAGGCTCAGGCGGATGGCAAAGAGGATGAACATGGCTAGGAACAGCAGGCCGTTGAATGCCATGAACGCCACCAGCCCGCGGATGCTGTAGCGGTTCAGGGATAGCCTATAGGCCGAGGATTCCTCAGGCGTAAGGAATTTCTTTTCAGCCACTCTCTTACCGACCATCAGGAAATTGCCGAA
>JAPKZL010000271.1 GCA_026393795.1 Candidatus Aminicenantes bacterium
GCGTCCACCATGGGCATCCTGACCGTGGCCGTGGTCAGCAAGCCCTTTCTTTTCGAAAAGGAAAAAAGGATGCGCGTGGCCGAGGAGGGGATCCGCAAGCTGCGCGAGAACGTCGACGCCATCATCATCATTCCCAACCAGAAGCTGCTGGAATTGGGAGATCCCAATATCACCTACAAGAACGCCTACAAGAAAGCCGACGAGGTCCTGCTGCAGGCTGTGCGCGGGATTTCGGACATCATCAACAGCACCGGGGCCCAGAACGTCGATTTCGCCGACGTCAAAGCCACCATGGTCGGCCGGGGCATCACCCTGATGGGAACCGGCGAGGCCAAAGGCGAGAACCGGGCCGAGGAAGCCACCAAGCGGGCCCTGAATTCCCCGCTCCTGGACAACCTGGCCATCACCGGCGCCACCGGCGTTTTGTACAACATCACCGCTTCGTCGACCCTGACCCTGGCCGAGATCGAAAAGATATCCGACCTGATCACCCGCAACGCCGACGCGGACGCGACCATCAAGTTCGGGGTGATCGAGGATGAAAACAGCGGCGACACCCTGCGCATCACCGTGATCGCCACCGGCTTCAAGGAAAGCAAGAGCGAGGCGCAGATGCGCGGCAAGACCACGCCGGCGAGTTTCATCTCCCCGGAACCTTCCTACCGCCAGCCCACGCCGGCGCAGCCTTTTCTCATCCAAAGCCGCCCGGGCAGCAGCGTGGACCTGGGCAAGTACGTCAACGAAGGCACGATGCCCAACATGACCCATGGCCCGGAAAATTTCGACGATCCGCTCGACGTGCCGACGTTCCAGAGGCTGAATCCGATCAGGAAAAAGTAAATTTCGCCGGCGAATAGGAGCATCGCTGTTCGCGAGGTTGGAGAAGGAATTAAAAAAATGACATTGCCTGGAAGAGGGCAATAATGATTTCTGAAACCTGGAGATCTGACTTAAGGGTTTCTTGCAAATCCTTCCTCAGAAGAGTATAAAATCAATTTCAGGGCGCATTTTGGGAGAGTCGGAAAATATGAAGATCAAGGAATCAGATGAGTAAAGTGATTGTCATCGAAAACCCGATTCTTAATTCACCTTTTATGGAACCTAAGCGCCACTTCCGTTTTTCAGAGGAAGGAATCACCAATGAGATCGTCGAAGCACGCCGGAAGAGCGCCTATTTTGTCCCCGTGCCGAGATCCAAAAAAAAGGCGGGCGCGCAGCCCCTATTTAAAACCGAATGGACCGAAGACCGCATCGAGGAAAATAAGCTAATTAATAATATCCGTGAACGAGTATCTTTGTGGCGGGCCAAGGGAAGGCCGTATATATCCCGAATCACATCCCAACTTATTGATTATTGGACAAGGCCGGAGCGTGAGAAAAAACTATTTTTCTGTCAGATTGAGGCGCTGGAAACCATAATATATATTATTGAAGCAGCTTCAAAACTTGGCGATCAATGGATCGAAAATACCCTGAAAGAAGAAAACGAAACGAGCAATCCCCTGCTTTACCGTATCGCCTTTAAAATGGCCACCGGTTCGGGAAAGACATTAGTCATGGCCATGCTTATCGCCTGGCATGCTCTCAACAAATTCGCCAATCCTCAGGATGCCAGGTTCAGTGACGCCTTTCTCCTGGTGACCCCGGGAATCACCATCCGTGACCGCTTAAGGGTCTTGCTGCCCAATGACCCGGACAACTATTACAAAAAGCATGACATTTTGTCCACGGAATGGCAGCTGGAATTATGCAAAGCCAAGATCATTATCGGAAATTTTCACCAGATGAAACCAAGGGAG
>JAPKZL010000272.1 GCA_026393795.1 Candidatus Aminicenantes bacterium
TACCTGGTCACCTACAGCCAGCCGGCCAACCAGTTCATGCGCGGCACCAGCACGGTGCGCGACGATGTCGGCGACGGGGCCTGCGAAACGGTCTTCGTCACCGATTTTTCCATCCTGCAACGCGCCAACCGGATATGGCAGGCCGTGAACCCGCTGACATTCGTGGCCACCATTGTGTTCCTGGCCGCCGCGCTGCTGCTGTGAGCGGAGTAGGACAAGCATGACCTGGAAGAAAACCCTCTGGCTGGCATTTTTCATCCTGCTGGGCACACTGCTGGTCGTCCATTTTATCGTTTTCCGCCAGCGCATCCGCATGCAGGCGGTGGAGATCATGGGAGTCCGTTCAGTGTTCCCGGCCGGCGATTTTTCGGCGATCCGCGACGCGAAAAACGGCTGGCAGGGTTACGGCTTTGTCCGTCATTTTCGGTTGTTTTATAGAACGTCGGCCAAGGCCGGCGATGATTTCCGCGAACTGGTCCGCGATAATTTCGGACGCTCGCCGCTGAAACAGGATCTCGACTTATTCGGCGGCGGCACCTATGTCCTGCAGAAAGCCGGGAAAGGGTACCGCATGTTCTGCCTTTTCTTCCGCAACGGCGCGACTTACTGGGCCGACATGGTTTCCCCCGACTCGCTGCACTTCGCCTGCCAGGCATTCGAAAGGTTCATCCTCGGGCTGGAGATCGACGGTGAAAAAACCTCCCCGGCCGTGGCCGGGCAGATCTTTTTCCTCCATGAACGAATATCCCCGTTCTTCATGCAAACGCCCGGCCAGCTGCTGGCGATGATGGGAGTGATCTTTGCGCTGGTCATGCTTATCGTTGTCGCCTTCAACCGATTCAGTGGCTCATGCCCTCGCCGGCACGATATGGCGGCAACCCTGTGCACTCCATGGGCGACGCTGGTGTCCAAAGGATTCGGCCGGCGCCAGGTCACCGCCTGCTGTCTCTGCCTTGAAGGCGAATCGCTGGTGATCTATCGCTTTCGCCGTCTTTTTCTCGAGATCGACTTGCGCAGCGAAAGGCAGCATATCGATTGGAAAAAGAATTCATTATACTACAAGAATTTCCGGGTGATTTTATCTGAAGACGAATTTCAGAATTGGCGCTTGCGCACTATTTGAAATTGTTGGGGCGGGTAGTTTCGTACCGCCGCCGGCACGGCATTTCGCCCAATCAACGCATCAAATCATCGAGGCTTTTTTATCGCGTTTTTCCTTTTTCTTCAGCTTTTTTTCTTTGACCGACAATTTCGGCTTGTTGCTTTTTTCTTTACCCTTGTCTTTGTCTTTTGCCATGGTGGATTCTCCTTTCATGGTCCGATGCCATGGATTATATCATAAACAATGGCGCCGGCAAATGCCAGAACGGACGGGGATGGCTTTGGCGAATCCGCGAAAGGGGAGGGAAACGCGAACTCTAGGGAGAAAATCGAATATATTTTATCGATCGACATGACTTAAATTTAGGTTATAAACAGAAACACCTATAATTACGGTTCTGTTGACATTTCAAAAAAAAGGTATAGAATATGACACATAAAATAAATTTGATATGTGAGGAAGGTCATGATCGCTATTGTCACCATCTTCAAGGCCCTGGCCGACGATACGCGGCTGCGGGTGCTGAAGCTGCTGGGCCGCGGCGAGTTGTGCGTCTGCGAGATCGCCGCCGCCCTGGACATGGAGCAGCCGCGCCTCTCGTTCCATCTGCGCATCCTGAAGGAGGCGGGCATCGTACAAGTCCGGCGCCAGGAGCGCTGGATCCTCTACCGCCTGAACGAGGGCGACCTGTTCATCCGTTTCCTGCTGCTGGCCATCGCCGAGCGGATTTCGGCCGAGCAAGCCGGCCTCGATCGGAAACGCCTGGCTGCCTTCGGAGGCCGCGAGAAGGCGTGCGCTCCCCAGCGCCCGGCGAAAAAGAAAGGGCGGCATGTTTAGCTGGATGCAGCGCTTGGTCGATTGGCTGGTCTACACGGTGCTGGGATTGCCCAATGGCTCCCGCGCCGCCAGCGCCCTCGACTTTTTCATCTTCGACACGGTTAAGATCTTCATCCTGCTCACGCTCATCGTCTTTGCCATCACCCTGGTGCGCGGCTTCTTCCCGCCCGAGCGCACCCGGCGCCTGTTGGCCGCCAAAAAAGGGAGCCGCCTGGTCGGGCATTTGCTGGCTGCGCTGCTGGGTATTGTCACTCCGTTCTGTTCCTGCTCGGCGGTGCCGCTGTTCATCGGCTTTGTCGAAGCCGGAATCCCGCTGGGCGTGACCGTCACCTACCTGGTGGCCGCGCCGATGGTCAACGAGGTCGCCCTGGGGCTGCTCTTCGGTCTCTTCGGCTGGAAGATCGCCCTCATCTATGTGCTTTCCGGGGAAGCGATCGCCATCGTCAGCGGACTGCTCATCGGCCGCTTGAAAATGGAGCGTTTCATTGAATCCATCGCCACGACCACGAAAGTGGGGGCCGCGACCGAAGGGGAGCGGCTTTCATGGGGACAGCGGCTGCGCGAAGCCTGGGTTTTTACCCGCGACCTGTTGAAAAGCATATGGCCTTATGTGGTCGGCGGCATCGCCGTCGGCGCCCTGATGCATGGCTGGATCCCCAGCGGTGCGCTGGCCAGGGTGGCCGGGCGCGGCAACCCGTTCGCCGTGCTGATCGCGGTGGCCATCGGCATTCCTCTCTACAGCAATGCCGCCGGGGTCATCCCCCTGGTTTCCGAACTGACCCGGGCCGGGGTGGCCATGGGTACGGCGCTGGCTTTCATGATGGCCGTCACCGGCCTCAGCTTGCCGGAGATGATCCTGCTGCGCCGGGTCCTGAAGCCCAAGCTGCTGGCCGTGTTTATCGCCATCGTCGGCTCAGGGATCGTCTTTACCGGATACCTGTTCAATTTTATCTTGAAATAAATCGGGAGAATAACCTATGAATGAAAAAACCACTTGCGCATGCGCTGGTACGGTTTCCCTGATCATCCCCTGTTCCGGTGCCGCCGACACGGGCGAGATCGCCGATCGGGCCGCCCGCAAATTCGCTGAAGGAGGCTGCGCCGGCATGTTCTGCCTGGCCGGGGTTGGAGCCAATCTCAGTGGCTTCATCGCCTCGGCCAAAGGAGCCGACCGGCTGCTGGTGGTCGACGGCTGCAACCTGGACTGCGCCCGCAAGACCCTGGGTGAAAAGGGAATCACTGAGAACATCATCCATGTGCGCGTCACCGACCTGGGGATCGCGAAAGGCAAGTCGCCGGCAACGGCCGAGCGCATCGATGCCGTGGTTGCCGAGCTTGGCAAAAAGCTGACGGCTTCATTGAAATAAAGGAGGAACCATGCTGATACAAATTTTGGGAACCGGTTGCCCCAAGTGCCAGAAACTTGAGGAAAATGCCCGCAAGGCGGCTTCCGAACTGAACCTGGATTTCCTCGTTGAGAAGGTCAAGGACCTGCAGCAGATCATGGCCTTCGGCGTGATGATCACCCCGGCGCTGGTCGTGGACGGCGTCGTGAAAGTGGCCGGAAAAATCCCGGGAGTCGAAGACATCAAAAAAATGTTGGTAAAATAGTCGAGGAGCAGAGAATGAAAAACGCACTCATCCGCGGGTTTATTTTGTTTTTGTTGGCGGGAGTACTTTCTGTGCGCTGTAACGCGGCTGGCCCTAAGGCCGATGAGAAAAACAGCCCTGCGGTGGCTGGAAAAAGTTATTTGGTTAGCTTCGTCGAGCTGGGTTCGGTGCGCTGCATCCCCTGCAAGTTGATGCAACCGGTCATGAAAGATATCGAGAAGGATTACGCCGGGCAGGTCAAGGTGGTTTTTTATGATGTCTGGACACCTGAAGGCGAACCTTTCGGCCAAGCCTATAAAATCCGCGTGATCCCCACCCAGGTATTCCTGGATAAAGAAGGCAAGGAATATTTTCGCCATGAGGGTTTCTTTCCTAAAGAGGAACTGGTCAAGATCCTCAAGCAGAAAGGCGTGAAATAATGTTGGAAGCCCTTTTTACCTGGGTAACAAAGCTGCTCTCCGGCAGTCCGCTACTTGGGCTGCTGGGCGCTTTCCTTTGGGGGATATTGAGTATCCTGCTCAGCCCCTGCCACCTGGCCAGCATCCCGTTGATCGTCGGTTTCATCAGCCAGCAGGAGCAAATTACCACGCGCAGAGCCTTTCGCATCTCTCTGGGCTTCGCCCTGGGAATTTTATCCACCATCGCCCTGATCGGCGTCATTACGTCGCTGCTCGGTCGCATGATGGGCGACATCGGCCGCTGGAGCAATTACCTCGTGGCTGGCATTTTCGTTCTGGTCGGGCTTTACCTGTTGGGCATCATCAAATTGGATCTGCCCGGGGCCGCCAACGCCAAAGCCCGCGGCAAAGGTGTCTGGGCCGGGTTTTTCCTGGGGCTGGTCTTCGGCCTGGCGCTGGGCCCCTGCACATTCGCTTACATGGCGCCGATCCTGGCCATCGTCCTGGCCAAGTCATCATCCAGCTTAGTCTACGGCGTCCCTCTGCTCATAGCCTACGGGATTGGCCATTGTGCCGTGATCGTCTTTGCCGGCACATTCACCCGGGTGATCGAAAACTATCTGCGCTGGAATGAGAGTTCGAAAGCCCTCGGTTTTGTTAAAAAAGCCTGCGGCCTTCTGCTACTCGTCGCCGCGGCTTACATGATCTGGAGTTGAATCATGATCGGACTGGCAGCCGTAACAGCGATCTTGCTCGTGCTGTCGTTTTTTAGCGATCGCTGTAAAACGATGGCCGGGCTGAAGAAAGGGGCGAAAATGTTCCTGAACATCCTGCCAGCCCTGCTTACCGTATTGATCCTGGTCAGCGTTTTCCTCTATGCCGTCCCCGATCGTGTTTTAACCGAATGGCTGGGGAAAGGAACCGGCTGGGCCGGTATTGTCAGTGCTGCCCTGCTGGGTTCGATCTCCCTGATCCCGGGCTTTATTGCCTTCCCGCTGGGCGCGATCCTGGTACGCAGCGGTGTATCCTACCAAGTTATCGCTGTATTCATCACCACACTGATGATGGTCGGCATCCTGACCCTGCCGCTGGAAGCGAAGTATTTCGGCTGGCGGGTCAGCATCCTGCGCAACCTGCTGAGTTTCTTCGGGGCGTTGCTGATCGGCCTCCTGATGGGGATCTTCCTATGAAAGGCAAAGCAATGATCATAGTGAAAAAATACGGGTTCGCGTTGCTGTTCGCTGTTTTTATCGGGATCTCGCGATTAAGTAATTTTCCTGCCGGGATTGGGATTTTCAAGAACTTCCGCATATTTTTCCTGGAAATGATCCTTTTTCTGCCGCTGATGTTCATTCTGATCGGCTTGTTCGACGTATGGGTCCCACGGGAGAAGATCATCCGCCACCTGGGCCCGGAGGCCGGAACAATGGGAATCCTCTGGGTTGTCCTGCTGGCCATGCTGCAAGCCGGGCCGCTCTATGCCGCCTTTCCAGTCGCGGCTTTGCTGTGGAAAAAGGGCTGCAGCATCCGGAATGTATTTGTCTACCTGGGGGCTTTCTCAACCTTGAAGATTCCCATGCTGGCCTTTGAAATCAGTTTCCTCGGCTTGAAGTTTTCCCTGTTGCGCGCCCTGTTCAGCTTGCCCGTGTTCATAGCCATCGGCTTCATCATGGCGGTTTATCTGAAGAAGAAGGAATTCGCGGTCAAGGAAGCGGGGTGACGGGGACAGCGTGACGAACAAAGCGAACATCGACCGACTGGCCAGGGTCTACGTCGAGCCGACCAACCGCTGCAACCTCGACTGCCGCACCTGCATGCGCCAGGGCTGGGAGGAAGGACTGGGCTTCATGGATTTCGCTATGTATGAAAAGATCCTGGCCGGCTGGCGCGCTTTCCCTGACCGGTTCGAGATTTTTCTCGGCGGCTTCGGCGAGCCGCTGAGCCATCCGCGCATCGCGGACATGGTGGCGCTGGCTAAGTCCGCCGGCAGCAGGGTGGAACTGATCAGCAACGGCATCCTGTTGGATGATGCGATGTCGCGGCGTCTTATCGCGGCCGGTCTCGACCGCATTTGGATATCGATTGATGGCGCCTCGCAAGCGAGCTATGCCGACGTGCGTCTGGGCGATCACCTGCCGGAGATCATCGCCAACCTGGAACGCCTCAACGCGAGGAGCAACAAGCCCGAACTGGGCATCTCTTTCGTGGCCATGAAGCGCAACCTCGCCGACCTGCCTGCCGTGATCGACCTGGCCCGGCGCCTGGGAGCAAGCCGCTTTTCACTCAGCAACGTCGAGCCATATACTGAAGACATGGTAACGGAAGTCCTTTACGGTCAGGTATTGTTCGAGGCTTTACCGGAGGGGGGATGTATCATGCCGCGCTTCGACCTGAACTCAATTGAAGGTGAAACGCTGGAGAAAGTTTCCGCCTTGTTCCCCGATGCGCTTACATTCACGCCGCTGAACCCCGATCATGAAGGGCTGTGCCCCTTCCTTCGTCGCCGCAGCGCCAGCGTGCGTTGGGACGGCCAGATCGGCCCCTGCCTGCCGCTGCTTCATGCTCATACCGTCTGCCTGAACGGCCACTCCCGAAATTGGGAAGAATTCCACTTGGGCTCTCTGGCTGATCGTGCCCTGGCTGACATCTGGAACGATGCGGCTTACCGTGATTTCCGGCACCGGCTCGACGAATTTTCCTTCGCCCCCTGCAGCACCTGCAACAGCTGCGACCTGCCTAGCGTCAATGGCGAGGACTGCTTCGGCAATATCCACCCGGCCTGCGGCGGTTGCCTCTGGTCGCAGGGGTTCATCCAATGCCCATAACAAGAAATTCAAATTCGGAGGTTACCCATGGCTGAAGGAGTGAAAAAAAAGCTCTCTTTCCTTGACCGCTATTTGACCGTGTGGATCTTCCTGGCCATGGCCTTGGGAGTCCTTATCGGATACGTGATCCCCGGCGTGGTGGCCTCGTTCAACACCAAGTTCAGCGTGGGAACCACCAACATCCCCATCGCCATCGGGCTGATCCTGATGATGTACCCGCCGCTGGCCAAAGTCAAATACGAGGAACTGCCCAAGTTTTTTAGCAATTGGCGTGTCCTGGCACTCTCTTTGGTACAGAACTGGATCATCGGACCCATCCTGATGTTCTTCCTGGCCATTCTTTTTCTGCACAACTACCCTGACTACATGGTCGGTTTGATCATGATCGGGCTGGCGCGCTGCATCGCCATGGTCATTGTGTGGTGTGAGCTGGCCGGAGGCGATAATGAGTATTCCGCCGGGCTCGTGGCTTTTAACGCTATCTTTCAGATGATTTTTTACTCGGTTTTCGCCTATATCTTTATTACCGTGCTGCCGCCGCTGTTTGGGCTTAAGGGCATTGCCGTGCATGTCAGCATATGGCAGATCGCCCAAAGTGTTCTGATCTACCTGGGGATTCCTTTTTTCGGCGGCATGCTGACCCGGTTTATCCTCCTGAAAGCCAAGGGCAGGCAGTGGTACGAGACCAGGTTCATTCCAAAGGTAAGC
>JAPKZL010000273.1 GCA_026393795.1 Candidatus Aminicenantes bacterium
CAACCAGCAGGTACTGGAAAAACTGCCATTAGCCGAAGATGTCGTGCCGGGAAAACTGCGCGGGCACCAAGTAGTTGTAGGAGACGTCTATCGTGCTCCAGCCGCCGCCGACTGCGATTATCTGCTGGAGAAACTATGTACATGGCTGCAAGGGGATGATTTCAAGGAAACAAAGGGCCGGGAGTCAGTCTCTGCGATTATCAAGGCGATCGTAGCGCACTTGTATCTAGTCTGGGTCCATCCTTTCGGGGATGGTAACGGCAGGACGGCACGATTACTGGAATTTTATATATTACTTGCGGCCGGGATTCCTTCCCCCGCTGCACATCTATTAAGCAACCATTACAACCAAACTCGCAGCGAATATTATCGACAGCTTAACCTTTCCAGTAAGACAGGTGGCGATATCATGCCCTTCCTGCAATATGCCGTGCGCGGTTTCGTTGATGGCCTTCATGAACAGATGAATTTCGTTTGGGAGCAGCAATGGGACATCGTTTGGCAGAATCATGTTCACGAACAGTTCCAAAATCGCACTCATCCGAGTGATATACGGGAGAGGCATTTAGCTTTGGATCTTGGCGCTAAGGGAGATTGGGTTGCTATGGCCGAAATATCCGAATTGACTCCCCGGCTTGCTAAAGCATATGCAGGGAGAACGCAAAAAACTGTGCACCGGGATATCAACCAACTAGAAAAAATGAGTTTAATCACTCGAGAGGGACGGAAAGTCCGCGCTCGCAGAGAGGTAATCCTCTCCTTTCTTCCGCTACAATGTATCCCGCAGAAGAATAAGTCGGAGCCGGAAAAAAAGGTCAACTAAACGATCACTTTCCACATAAGCATTGTCATCAAGTTTTTTTAATAATAATATTTTCGATTCCCTAAATAATCTGTCCATTTGTATCCATAAACAGAAAAACTTAGCGGCTTAGGAAGCATTTTACCTCTGATGCCGGGCATGGTATACTAACAATTCATTAGGAATAAGAATCACAGAGAGATAATAAACCGTTTCCCTTCAAATAGTGGTTGCGTTTTATGGTTGCGTTTTTCCACGTGCAGCGACCGTTTTCTGGCCTGAGCCATTTAAAACGGCGTCCCCTTCCTCATGCAAAAGGAAACCAACAATGTTAAAAAAGAATTTTGCCGATTTCGAACTTTCCCATGAAATGAGCAAGGCCATCAGCGAGATGGGCTTTGAAGAGGCCACGCCGATCCAGTCCCTGGCCATCGGCCCAATCCTGGCCGGAGCCGACATCATCGGCCAGGCCCAGACCGGCACCGGGAAAACGGCCGCTTTCGGCATCCCGATTATTGAAGGCATCGAGTCCCACCAGAAAAAAGTACAGGCCCTGATCCTTTGCCCGACCCGTGAACTGGCCGTGCAGATCGCCGAAGAGCTGAAGCTGCTCAGCAAGCATAAAAAAGACATCCGCATCCTGCCGGTATACGGCGGCCAGCCCATCGAACGCCAGATCGCCGCCCTGCAGCGGGGCGTCCATGTGGTGGTCGGCACTCCCGGCCGCGTCCGCGACCACATGGAACGCAAGACCCTGAAACTGGACCAGGTGCGCACGGCCGTGCTCGATGAAGCCGACGAGATGCTGGACATGGGCTTCGTCGATGAAATGAAATTCATCCTGGGCGCCATCCAGGCGCAGCATCAGACCCTGCTTTTTTCGGCCACCATGCCCAAGGCCATCCTGTCTTTGAGCAAGGCGTTTCAAACCAAACCCGAACTGATCCGGGTAGTGCACGAGGACCTGACCGTTCCCGGCGTCGAGCAGACCTATTTTGAAGTGAAGGAATTCCAGAAAACCGAGATCCTGGCGCGGCTGATCGATATCCATGACCTGAAGCGGGCCCTGATCTTCTGCAACACCAAGATCCGCGTTGACGAACTGGTCGAAAGGCTCCAGGC
>JAPKZL010000274.1 GCA_026393795.1 Candidatus Aminicenantes bacterium
CTTCTTTTACCGTGATAACCAAGCGGTGAAGGAGTTCACGCTCGATTGTTCCGCCTACCAGGAGACAGCCATCAGCGGCCCCAGCGGCTGCGGCAAGAGCACGCTGCTGCGCTCCATCAACCGCATGAACGACCTCATCCCCGGCAACCGAACCTCTGGTAAGCTGCTCTTTGATGGCCAGGAGGTCTACAGCCCGCGCCTGGACGTGGTCACCCTGCGCCGGCGCATCGGCATGGTCTTCCAGAAGCCAAACCCGTTCCCGAAATCCATCATCAACAATGTCGCCTACGGCCGGCGCCTGCACACCCAGCTGGACAAGGGCGAGCTCCAGGCGAACGTCGAGACCAGCCTGAAACGGGCCGGGCTCTGGGACGAGGTCAAGGACCGTTTGGATGACAACGCGTTGAGCCTTTCCGGCGGGCAGCAGCAGCGCTTGTGCATCGCCCGCGCCCTGGCCGTCGATCCCGAAATACTGCTCATGGACGAACCGACTTCCGCCCTCGACCCGCGGGCGACGGCGCGCATCGAGGACCTGATCGCCGAGCTGCGCGGCCGCTACACCATCATCATCGTCACCCACAACATGCAGCAGGCGGCCCGCGTTTCCGACTTCACCGCTTTCCTTTACGAGGGCATCCTAGTCGAATACGGGCAAACGACCGAGATTTTCACCAAGCCGCGTGAAAAGCGAACCGAGGATTACATGACCGGCCGATTCGGTTAACCAAGAGGAAAAATATGGCACGGGAACATTTTCATAACATATTGCGTGAACTGGAGCAGGAATTGCTGCAGATGGGGGAGATGGTCATCGCCGCCATCGATCGTTCGATCCGGGCGCTGAAAAACGGCGACAAGGCCGAGGCCGAGCGCATCATCGCCGATGATGCACGTATCAACCGGCAGCGCTGGGAAATCGAGAACCGCTGTATCCAGCTGTTCGCCACCCAACAGCCGGTGGCCGGCGACCTGCGCGAGATCATTTCGTTCATGGACCTGGTCACCAACCTCGAGCGCATGGCCGACCACGCCAAGGGCATCGCCACCATCGTCATCATGCATGACCAGCAGCCGCTGCTCAAGCCGTTGATCGACATCCTGCTGATGGCCGAAAAAGCCAGCGCCATGATCCGACGGAGCCTGACCGCCTTCATCACCCAGGATGCGGCCATGGCCCGCGCCATCATCGGCATGGACAACGACGTGGACGCTCTGTACGAACAGATCTTCCGCGAGCTGCTGACCTTCATGATGGAAGGCCCCGAGACCATTACTCGCGCCGTTTACCTGATCTGGGTGAGCCACAACCTGGAGCGCATTGCCGACCGTGTGACCAACATCTGCGAACGCATCGTCTTCCTGGTCACCGGCGAAAATATCGGAGATTAGGCATTTCTATTTTCAGTGACTGAGAAAATATTTTTATTATTTTCACGAATGCTATTGACATGATAAAAGAAATTCATTATATTCAAGCTGCCATGGGAGGCAGAAATTGAAAAAAGCGAATCACGCGTTCGTGGTCAAGGAAGCAGAAAGTCCCAGCGAGGAGGCTGAGCCTCCAAGCAGTGCGCTGCTGGAGGACAGCAACAGTAGCGCCCTTGCGCTGTTGTTCCCCGAGTTAATCCAATTTCCTCCCCCAAAACTCGACAAGACATTTCACAAGATCGGAATCCGCTCGCTGCAGTTTCTGCGCAAATATTTCCCGCTGGTCAGCAGGGCCGATTGGAACGACTGGGAGTGGCAGCTGCGCAACAGCATCACCAGCGCCCAGGCGCTGCAGCAGGTGCTGCAGCTGTCCGACGAGGAAACGCGGGCCATGAACGTCCAGAGCGGCAACCTGCCGCTGCGCCTCACGCCGTATTACGCCAGCCTGCTCGACCCGGTCAATCCCATGCAACCCCTGCGCCGCAGTGTGGTGCCGATCACCGCCGAGCACCTGATCTCCCCGGGCGAGGCCGCCGACCCGCTGGGCGAGGACACCCACAGCCGCGTGCCGGGGCTGGTGCACCGTTACCCCGACCGCGTCCTTTTCCTGGTCACCGGTTTCTGCTCGAGCTACTGCCGCTACTGCACGCGTTCGCGCCTGGTGGGCGACCACAACAAGCGCCACCTGAACCGCGACCAGTGGGACCGGGCCCTGACGTACATCGAGCTGAATCCGAATGTGCGCGACGTGCTCCTTTCCGGCGGCGACCCGCTGACCCTGCCCGACGACAGCCTGGAATACCTGCTGAGCCGCCTGAGCAAAATTCCCCATGTCGAGTTCGTGCGCATCGGCACCAAGGTGCCGGCCGTGCTGCCGCAGCGGATCACCCATTCGCTGATCGCCATCCTGAAGCGCTTCCGGCCGCTGTGGATGAGCATCCATTTCACCCACCCCGACGAGATCACTCCCGAAAGCGCCCAGGCTTGCGAACGCCTGGCCGACGCCGGCATCCCCCTGGGCAGCCAGACCGTCCTGCTCAAGGACATCAACGACTCGGTGCCGACCATGAAGAAACTGATGCACGAATTGCTCAAGATACGGGTCAGGCCCTACTACCTGTACCAGTGCGATCCCATCCTCGGCTCTTCCCATTTCCGCACGCCGGTGGAAAAGGGGTTGGAGATCATCGAAGGGCTGCGCGGCCATACCAGCGGTTACGCGGTTCCGCACTACGTCATCGACGCTCCCAAGGGCGGCGGCAAGATTCCGCTGCTCCCCGATTACTACCAGGGGCGCCAGGACAGCGACGTGCTGCTGAGAAACTATCAAGGCAACATCTACCGCTATCCCGACGACGCGGGCGGCGCCGCGCCAGCCGGCGAGTAGCCTCAGGAATACCAGCCAACCGCGCTTTCTTCTTGCAATTTCATTTCTGCTGGCATAGAATCATGGCGATTCCATGAAAGTGAGGACCTGATGATCGTCGGCATGACTTACGATTTGCGCCAGGATTACCTGGACGCCGGCTTCAGCGAGGAGCAGACCGCCGAATTCGACCGTCCCAGCACCATTGATGCCATCGAGCAGGCGCTGACGCGCTTGGGGCACCAGACGCGGCGCATCGGCCATGTCCGCAGCCTGGTGCAAAAGCTGGCCGCGGGCGAGCGCTGGGACCTGGTCTTCAACGTCTGTGAAGGCATGTTCGGCACGGGCCGCGAAGCCCAGGTTCCCGCCCTGCTCGACGCCTACCAGATCCCCTACACGTTTTCCGGCCCGCTGATTCTCGCCTTGACCCTTGACAAGGCCATGACCAAAAGGGTGGTGCGGACGATGGGCGTGCCCACCCCCGATTTCGCGGTGGTGACGACGCCGGCGGACATCGCCGCCGTCGACCTGCCTTTCCCGCTTTTTGCCAAACCGCTGGCCGAGGGAACGAGCCTGGGCATCGACCCCACCTCCAAAATCGACACGCAAGCCGATCTGGCAGTGGTGTGCCGCAAACTGCTGGAAAAGTTCAAGCAGCCGGTGCTGGTGGAAACATTCCTCTCGGGGCGCGAATTCACCGTCGGCATGGTCGGCAGCGGCGCCGCGGCCGAAGCGATCGGCACCATGGAGGTGATCCTGAAGCCCGGGGCGCAGGCCAACGCCTATTCCTATGTCAACAAGGAAAACAGCGAAGAGCTGATGTCGTATTTCGTTCCTCCCGCCGACTTGGACGCTTCCTGCCGCGAGCTCGCCTTGAAGGCCTGGCGCGGCCTGGGCTGTCTGGATGCCGGCCGCGTCGACCTCAAGATGGACGGCAATGGCGCGGTTAATTTCCTTGAAGTCAATCCCCTGGCCGGCCTGCATCCCGAGCATTCGGATTTGCCGATCATTTGCGGTCTGGTGGGAATATCTTTCCAGACATTGATGGAGCGCATCATGGCTTCCGCTATCGCGAGGATCCGCTCATGAGAAAGAGAAAAGTCGTCATCCTGCACAACCAGGTCAGCGCCGATTCGCCCAAGGACGAGCTGGACGTGCTGGTCCAGGCCGATGAGGTTTTCAAGTCCTTGTCCGAACTGGGCTACCAGCCGGTGACCGTCCCCTTCTCGCTGGATTTCGCCAAGAACATCCGCGCCATCAAAAAGATCAACCCGCTTTTCGTGTTCAACCTGGTGGAATCGCTCGAAGGCAACGGCCAGCTGATCCACCTGGCGCCATCGCTGCTCGATCACCTGGGCCTGCCTTACACCGGCAACAACCAGGAGGCGACATTCGTCACCTCGAACAAGATCCTGAGCAAGAAACTTCTCCAGCTGGCCGGGGTCGCTTCCCCGCCTTGGCTGGGCGCCGGGAATTCGCG
>JAPKZL010000275.1 GCA_026393795.1 Candidatus Aminicenantes bacterium
CATCGACAACCTGCTGCTCATCCAGAACCTGATGGTCGAGTTGAAGGATTTCACCCTGGAATTCGAAGGCAAGCTGCGCCTGGGCGAAGAGACCAACTACGTCAAGGACACGTTCTTCATCACTGACGTGGCCTACATCATTCACAAGGGGCATATCCTGAGCTGCGGGACGCCGGCCCAGGTGGTCAAGGAAGAGGAGACGCGCCAGGTATTCCTGGGCAAAGATTTTGAGTGGAACGGTTGAGCCAGGCGTCCTACCTCCAACTGAGCGCCGTTGACTGGGTTAAGCGGCGCGATTTTTTTGCCGCCCGTTTCTCACCCTGTTGCCTCTGCCCGCGCCAATGCCGTGCCGAGCGCTGGAGCGGCCGGCACGGCTTGTGCCGGGCCGGGCGCGACGCAAAGATCGCCTCGCACAACCTCCATTTCGGCGAGGAACCGCCCATTTCCGGCGACCGGGGGTCGGGGACGGTCTTCTTTTCGGGCTGCACCCTCAACTGCCTGTTCTGCCAGAATTACCCGATCTCTCAGCTGTTCCACGGCGAATTCTTCAGCGTGGAGCAGCTGGCCATGATTTTTCTCGGCCTGCAGAAGCGCGGCGCACACAACATCAACCTGGTGTCGCCCACGCCCTACCTGTTCCATGTCGTGAGCGCGCTGGAGATCGCCTGCGCCAAGGGGCTCCGCATCCCCCTGGTTTACAACACCAGCGGCTACGAGCGGGCCGAGGTGGTGGCCGGGTTGTCGGGCATCGTCGACATCTACCTGCCCGACCTGAAATACGGACCTTCGGAAGAGGCGCGGCAACTGGGGCTGAGACTTTCAGGGGTGAATGATTATTATGAAAACGCCGTGGCGGCCATCGCCGAGATGTTCCGGCAAACCGGGCCGCTGCGGCTGGACGAAGCGGGGATCGCCGTGTGCGGCACGGTCATCCGCCACCTGATCATCCCCGGGCATGCCGAGAACTCGGTCGAGGTGTTGCGAACCATCGCCGCCGGCGTTTTCAAGGCCGCCTGGCTCAGCCTGATGAGCCAGTATTTCCCGGCCCACCGCGCCCCCGATTGCCCGCCCTTCGACCGTTGCCTGCGCCGTGACGAATACCGCCAGGTGCGCGACGAAGCGCTGCGCCTGGGCCTCGAGAACGGCTGGTTCCAGGGCATGGATTGAATCAATCCCGCTGCGAGTTGAAGCTTGAGCGGGTATTGAATGGAATCTAGTATTATCGGGCTTTTCAATAGGTAGAATATCAAAATAGTATCAAGAATTGAAGAAAATCTAATGAAAGGATCTTGTTTGTTTTTACACTTTTGGATATGATTCAAATGGGGAGAGCAGAATGAACATAACATATCTATTTGGTGCCGGAGCGAGTGCCTATGCAATTCCCACCATTGAAAATATCCCAGAACATCTAGAAGAATTTTATCTATATTTGGACAATATTGAAGATTCACCTCCGGGCCCTAACGTTTCTCCACAACACTACGAATATCGTCCAGAAAAACCAAGTTCTCAGTTAAAAAAAGATATAAAATGGTTAATTGATAATTTAAAATATGCGACTAGCATAGATACTCTGGCGAAAAGACTATTCATTAAAAATAGTAAGGATTATTTTAAAATCAAAGCCTTAATGATAATTTTTTTTGTTTTTGAACATTTCAGAAATTTAGGTGATAAAGATAATGACCCTACTTTAAAATATAAACCCCAAAATACTGCTATAAGAAAAATTGACCCACGATATGATAATTTTTTTGCATTTCTCATTCAAAAGGAAATTGATGACTTACCAAACATTAAAATTCTTTCGTGGAATTATGACATGCAATTTGAAATGGCTTTTGATGAATACTCGGGTTTGGGAAATTTTATTAAAAACCAAATTTATCTACAAATATTTCCTTCTCATGAAGTCAGGGGATTTGATAAAAGTCACTTTGGAATTGTTAAACTTAATGGTTCCCTTCAAATTCAAAGAAAGGATGATAATATTCTTCCTCTGCTTTATTTGGATAAATCGTTACAAATGTATTCACTTGTACGCAACCTTATTAATGACTATGTATCACTAATAGAGCGAGACCGTCCTAACCCTTATTTATTTTTTTCTTGGGAAAATAAAGACATCAACATTCAAACGAAAAAAATTGCATATGAAATTGCAAGTGAAACAGATGTTCTAATAGTAATTGGTTATTCTTTTCCATATTTCAATCGGGCATGGGATAGAGAGATTTTTGGAGGAATGAGGCAATTACAAAAAGTTTATTTTCAAGCACCCAGCAACGATTTGGATAATTATTTTTCAAGATTCAAGGCAATAAATAGTCTAATCCCTTATCATGAAGATATTAGTGACCTTGGGCAATTTTTTATTCCACCCGAATTAGGTTAACCGCTCTTCTTGATAAATTCCTCTTTGAAATAATCCCTGTAGCATTTGTCTGCTTGTTCCTTCCATCTCCTTTCAATATTATCCAATTTTTATTAAACAATTTTCCCTCTACAAAAGTGGATTGTCGAACGTTCGTTTGCGGAATAGTTTAAGCCGGCTCGGAATTCAGTAGAGATGGGCATTTGGGGACGGGGGCATTTGGGGACGGTGCTTGACTTTGTGACTTTGTTCAGGTGAAACTCTTGGGAAGACATTTTTCCTGCTTCTCTTTCAATTTATTTAGGAATGGAATTCAGTTTTTCAGCAATTACTTTCCAATTCTCTTTGTCCTTTTCCTCGCTAGGGTAAAATTTTCTTATTCTACTTGATCCATCACGAATCTGACCCCTTTTCCCCTTTTCACCTGACCATTTTTTATGTCCATCTGAAATTGTTTTTGCAACGATCTCACTTGGTACAATATAAAAATCTGGTCTAAAATTACCATCCTTCATATTTACAAATATATAAACTAAATCATCACTTTTTAGCTCTTCATCTTTATTTTTCAGTGTATAGCCTTTTTTATGGGCAAGTTTGCTTGTCTTTACTTGGATTACTATAGATTTTTTAGAAATTTCAGAAGAAACAAGTATATCCACTCCGCTCGTATTTTTCATTGTGACTAAAGCAATATATTCACGTTTTGACAATTCAGCAGCAGCATAGTATGTTCCTGAAATCCCTGTTAGACTATTTAATTTTGACATATTTAAGCCTCCTTTTATGGTTCATTTTTCCAATAGATGTCCCGAGTCAGATTTAACTCGGCTAGATAGTGCACAGAATCTGCCTTTATACTCCAAAACGATTTATCTTTCGTGCTTTCCGTGGGGCTGCGGATACAGGGGCCTAAAGAAGAAGAACTGCAGTAAATACATTTTTTGCCGCCACTTCCATGCTGGTGTTTGCCATGCGGGCTGCGTGAACAGGGTCCGAATGAACTTGAACCGCAAAAAACACAGTGTTTTTCGTCCCCCCGAATGCTCATGTTTGCCGTGGGGGCTTTTCGAACAAGATCCGTACGATGAAGAATTACAAAAGATGCATTTGTCCATTGTGTCCCTCCTTGGGTGATTTTGTTCCAATAATATATTTTTTGCAAATCAGAAAATTTTGTATGCTGCAAGCGAACTCGTCCCCAACTTCTGAATTTCTCAAAAGAGCCCCATCCTGACATAATCAGCCTCGTCTTCGGGGAAGCGGTCGCTCTCTTTCCAGCCCTCTTTTTTTAGGTCGGAGATGACGTGCAGACGTGCCACCAGGGCAGCGTCCCATCCGAACAGCTCCTCGACTTCCCGCAGCCCTTCCCGGTGGTGGCGCTTGCGGCGATGGCGCATGCCGAATTCAGGAGTCCTGGCGAACTCATCGAGCCACAGGTGGACTTCGGTGAAAGGCTTGCCGAACAGGCTTAGCGATTCTAGCTCGTGCTCTTCCAGTTTCATCGAGCTCCTGTTTTCACCCAACGCTCGATCTCCGGGCTGAACTTGCCGTAAAAAGAGGTGATATCGAAAAAAAAGTTTTCCTTTTCGCCATTCTCGAGTTGGATGGTCAGCATGTCATAGTGCTTTCCCCCATGAGGGATATGTTGCTGCTCGACCATGGAATAGACTATCCCCAAGCTCTGTGACTTCAAACGTAAATAGGCGTACTCGGCGTATACCCCTTCGTCCGTGTCAACAGCGTTGATGATCTCAATGGCCTCCTTCAGTGATTCGCCGGTCTTCGGACTGAAGAATATCTGTTTTTCACTGTCTTCCGGGCTGCAGGAGATAACGCAGCGGCGAACGGCCTTTTTCCCTTTTATTACAAATACCAGGTCGGCCAGGACAGCCCCGTCGATAGGGTGGAGTTTCTTGTCGGCATGGCAATAGGGGCCTATCTCGCGGCCGTCGATGAAGATGATATAGTTGCCTTTCCTGCGGAACAGGGAGAGGCAATGGTTGTCCACGGTGAAGGCGAAGTTGCTGATATCGTAAGGGCCATATTTCTTCCCGTCAAGGAGGATGAAACGACGTTTGGCGGAATTTCCGTCCAGCATGACCGCCCAGTGCTTGCCGTCGGGGCTGAACTCGGGCACGAAGTACTGGAAGGGGAAGGGACCGTATTCGATGCCGTCGACCAGGAATCCGTGCCATTTCTTTTTCTGGATGTCCAGTCCCCAATGTTTGCCATCAAGACTATACCAGGGGCCGAAATACTGCTCGAAGGGGCCGTAGAACTTCTCGCCTTCGACCAGCAGCCCTTGTCCTTTATCGTCCCGGCAGGGGCAGGTACACAGTTCGCCGCCGCGGCTGAATTCGGGGCGCTCCACCGCCCTGAACGGGCCGTACTCCTTGCCGTTCAGCAGCAGGAAACCCTTGTCATCCCGGCGTAGGGCGGCGGCCCATTTTTTGCCGCTGGGGGAGAACAGGGGCAGTTCGACATCCTGATAGGGACCAAAGTGCTTGTTGCTGACGGTAATGAACATTTCCCCGCCCGGTTTTTCGACGACACTGCCTTTCCTGATGACTTCGCCGCCGGCGACCAGGAAAAATTCGTTGTCCCGCTGGGCGGTGAAAACGAAGACACCGCGGCAGGGATCAAACCACGGCCCCTTGATGTTGAAGTTGAAAGGGCCATATTTGCAACCGTCGGCCAGCACGTAATATTTATCGTGCAGTTTCCCGGTCAGCGCCCAGTGCTTGCCGTCCGGAGAATATTTGAATGGTCGGTCCACTTTATCCCAGGGGCCGTACTCTTTGCCGTCGATGCGGACATGCCATTTCCCTGTCCCAGGCTTGCGGATAAGCTCGGAGATCCCTTTTTCGTCAATTTTCCTTTTCATGGAGCCATTGTCGCATTCTCTCCCTATCAAGGGATGACATAGGAGAAAAAAGGAGAAGGAGGTAGAGGGGTAAAGTTAGGGCAAGAGTAAAAAAAGGCAATGAGGAGATTTAAGATTCTTCCTTGAATTTCTTCTTGGCTTTACTTTACCTTTATATCCCTTTACCTCTCTACCTCTTTCTAATACAATGTTTGCATGGCGAAGAAACTAACCTACTCCCGCTATATCTGGTTCATCAACCAGGCCAAAAAGGGGAGATACCCCAACGCCCAGCGCCTGGTCGAATATTTCGAGATCAGTCTGGCCCAGGCTCAGCGCGATGTCGAGTATATGCGCGACACCCTGGACGCGCCGCTGGAATACGACGCGTTCAAAAAAGGCTACGCGCTCAGCGACCGCGCCTTCAGTCTGCCCTCGATCTGGGTGGAGGACGACGAGCTCCTGCTGCTGGCCATCGCCAGGGAGCTGATCCGCGACCCCGACTCAAAAAAGATACTGGCCGAGCTGCTGCGCAAGATCGCCATCAACAGCCGCAAGGGCCTGGGCGCCGCCGGGCACGTTGTCTCCTACAAAGGCATGGGCTCCTACCGCCAGAAAGCGGGTATCCTCAACCCGCTGCTCGACGCCATCATGAACCAGCATCCAGCGGAGATCCTGCACCAGGAAGTTTTCGGGCCGATGCGCGAGCCCTCCTGGCGCAAAGTGACCCCGCTGCACCTCCTCTTTTACCGAACCAATTGGTACTTGCTGGCCCTCTACGGCAAGGAATGGCGCACCTTTTCGCTGGCTCGCATTGAGACAGTGAAGGTGCTGCCGGGAAAAGCCATAAAAAAGGTCAGCCAGAAGGCCATCCATGACAAGATCGCCTCAACCTTTGGTATCTTCATCACCGACCAGAACCACCCGGTAGTGCCGGTCAAGTTGAGGTTTGTGCCCGAACTGGCGCGCTTTGTGCGCAGCATGCTCCCGCATCCGGGTCAGGAGTTCTGCGATGGGGCGGGCGGCTGCCTGGAAGTCTCCTTCCCCTCGACCCTCAACCGCGAACTGATCGGCGAGATCCTGGGCTTCGGCGAGCAGGTCGAAGTGCTGGAGCCGAAGGAATTGCGGAAAGAAATTGCGACGATATTAGGGAATACAGCGAAGTTATATGGAAAGGTCAGTAAGAATTGAAATGACTCCGGTTATTTCAAAGAGTAAATACCTGTCGGGTTTGCAGTGCCATAAGCTCCTGTGGTACCACTATAATCGGCCCGATGAAATTCCAACCCCCGATGAGGGAACCAAGGCTATTTTTGATGCCGGTCACGAAGTTGGCAAGCTGGCTCAAAGCCTGTTTCTGGGCGGGATTGCTATTAAATGGGATAGAGATGCCGAAAAAATGATTGAGCCAACTAAAAAGCTTCTGGTTGAACGAAAACCCATTTTTGAAGCCGCGGTAAAATACGGAAACGCCTATTCTATTGCCGACATCCTCGCTCCTGTGGATAATAACAGCTGGGATTTGATCGAGGTTAAAAGCAGTACGTCTTTAAAAGATATAAACCTGCCTGATGTGGCTATCCAGAGTTATGTTTGCCAAAACTCCGGCATAAAACTAAACAAATTATTTTTAATGCACATTAACAACCAGTATGTCCGCCACGGAGATATCGAGCCTGAAAAACTTTTTACCAAGGAAGACATTACCGCACAGACCCAGGAACTGCTATTGCAGGTTGAGCCGAACCTTGAGAAGATGGTGAAGATCATTCAAAGCGCAGAATGCCCCGCTATAAAAATTGGCCCGCATTGCAGCAACCCGTACGAATGCCCGCTAACGGAAATGTGCTGGTCTTTTCTTCCTGAGAAAAATATTTTTTCCCTTTATAGAGGAAAAACTTTAGGGTTTGAGTTATTGCAACAGAAAGTTCAAAAACTGGCCGATATTCCCCCTGGTACAATACTCAGCTCAAGCCAGAGCATTCAGGTAAAATGCGCTAAAACAAATAAGCCCCATATAGATAAAAAGGGCATTGCGAATTTTCTATCTACCCTCCAATACCCATTATACTTTTTGGATTTCGAAACCGTCGCTCCGGCAATTCCTTTTTATAATGGAACACGGCCGTATCAAAACATCCCCTTTCAATTTTCACTGCACATCCTGGAAAAAGAGGGCGCTAAACAGGAGCACCATTCCTTTCTCGCGGAAGGGAAAGCAGATCCCCGACTGGAAATACTAATAGAACTTAAGTCGCTGCTGGGCAACGGTGGCTCTATTATTGCCTATAACGCTGGTTTCGAAACCGGCTG
>JAPKZL010000276.1 GCA_026393795.1 Candidatus Aminicenantes bacterium
CTCAGGCGAAATCGAAAACAGCGGGACAAGCGGCTGGCTGGTGGTCCCGGAATGTGAGGGAATGAGCGTGCTTACAGCATGGGCGGCGGGAAAGTTTTCCGGCGCCTCCATCGCCAAATTCGTTAAGGAAGTAGGCCTGGAGAACCAGGTATCCACGCGCGAGATCGTTATTCCCGGCTACGTCGCCCAGATCAGCGGGGAACTGGAGGAAAACCTGCCGGGCTGGAAGGTGCTCGTCGGTCCCCAGGATGCCGCAGATATTGAAAGCTTTATCAAAATGAAAAATGCAAAATGAAAAATGCAAAATCAAGTATGGAAGATAATTGTTCGATAAAACGTGACCTCTCGGAGAGATTTCTTCAATTTTCCGTTGATGGTATTAAACTTTTCGGGCAAATGAAGATATCGTATGCAGAGGCCCATATCGCGAAGCAACTAACGCGCTCTGTAACCTCATGCGGCGCTAATTATGAAGAGGCCTGCGGTGCAGAAAGTAGAGCGGACTTTGTTCATAAGCTTCAGATCGTACTGAAAGGTTAAAGTTGCTTTGCAAGGCAGAATTAGGTGAAAAAATAAAAATTGAAAGTTTTTCATGTGAATGTAATGAGTTATCAAAAATCATAGGGAAATCTATTATAACAGCGAAAAGAATGCAAAATGCAAAATGCAAAATAATTCTTAGTAGTTGATTTCGCATTTTGACTTTTGCATTCTTTAATGGTTTCATCATCTTTAATTTTACACTTTGCATTTTGACTTTTGCATTAAATTATGCCTTCTGTAACTTTTCAACCATTGGGGATCACTCTCGAGGTTCAAGCGAAGACAACGCTGCTGGACGTGGCACGGCGGGCCGGTGTAGAGATCGACGCCCCCTGCGGCGGCAAGGGGACCTGCGGTAACTGCGCCGTCCGCATCATCTCCGGCCGGGTTGACTGTGAAAGCCTCGGCATTTTGACTCAGTCGGAAATAGATCAGGGCTTTGTACTGACCTGCCGAACATCTATCCAGGATACCGATGTTATCATTGAGGTGCCCGATCAGGCCGGACGTTTCGGCGGCCAGTTCAGTGACGACGACGGGATGGAGCTTATCGATCCGGCCTTACTGCCGACTCCGGAGGACTGCCGCCCGTTGACCGAAAAAATAAACATTTATGTGCCGCCCCCGCAAAAAGCCGATGGTCGGTCAGACCTGGACCGTCTCATACGCACACTGCAACAGCGGCTTGGTAAACAGGAGATAATTATTTCGCTCGCTGTCATCCGTCAGGTAGCCGATGCCTTACGGGCCGCCGGAGGGAATGTAACCGTCACGGTTGCCAATGGAATGCCATCCAGACAAATGTCCACCTCAGAATATTTTTCCGGAAAAATCAGAAGATACCGGGTCACGGCCATTGAAGCAAACGACGGGACTGGCAGGCACTACGGGATCGCCATTGATGTGGGCACAACTACCGTGGCAGTGCAACTGGTTGATCTGTCCAATATGAAGATTCTTTCCACCTGTACCGATTACAACGGCCAACTCGCCTGCGGACTCGATATCATCAGCCGTATTGACTATGCCCGCCGGCCGGACCGTCGTGAGGAACTCCGTAGTCGCGTCCTCAAGACAATCAACCGTCTCATTCGCCAGTCGGCATGCCACAACCAAGTGGAACCCCTTGAAATTGCATGC
>JAPKZL010000277.1 GCA_026393795.1 Candidatus Aminicenantes bacterium
GGTGGCATAATCCATCACCTGCAGCAGGATGTTGAAAATGTCGGCGTGGGCTTTCTCGATCTCATCGAGGAGCAGGACGCAGTAGGGCGACTTGCGCACGGCATCGGTCAGCAGTCCCCCTTCCTCGTAGCCGACGTAGCCGGGCGGGGCGCCCACCAGGCGCGAAACCGTGTGCTTTTCCTGGTATTCGCTCATGTCGAAGCGCAGCAGCGGGATGCTTAAGACGTCGGCCAGCTGCCGAGCCAGCTCGGTTTTGCCCACTCCGGTCGGCCCGACGAAGAGGAACTTGGCCACCGGCTTGTCCGCCTCGCTCAAACCGGAGCGGGAACGCTTGATGGCCCAGGCCACTTTCTCCACCGCGTGATCCTGGCCGAAGATCCTGGCCTTTAATTCCTCCTCCAGGAGCTGCAGGTTCCTGACCTCGGACACCGACACGCTGCGGCGCGGGATCTTGGCGATTTTGGCCACCACCTGCTCGATGGCTTCCATGCCGATGGTTATCGGCCCACCCTTTTCCGGGGCGCTCATGCGCGCATAGGCTCCGGCCTCATCGATGACATCGATGGCCTTGTCGGGCAGGAAGCGGTCGTTGATGTACTTGCCTGACAATTCTGCGGCCGCGCGCAGGGTTTCCTCGGGGTAGACGACGCGGTGGTAATCCTGGTAGCGCGAGCGCAAGCCGAGGAGGATGTCATAGGTCTCCTCGATCGAGGGCTCGGGGATCTCGATTTTCTGGAAGCGGCGCGCCAGGGCGCGGTCCTTCTCGAAGTATTTCTTGTACTCCTCGTGGGTGGTCGTGCCGATGCAGCGCAGCTTACCCAGGGCCAGCACCGGCTTGAGTATGTTGGCGGCATCCAGCGCACCGCCCGATACCGCTCCGGCGCCGATGACGGTGTGGATCTCGTCGATGAACAGGATGGCGTTCTTTTCATGCTGCAGGACGTTCAGCACTTTTTTCAGCCGTTCCTCGAAATCGCCGCGGTAGCGGGTCCCGGCCAGCAAAGCCCCCATGTCCAGGGCGTAGATCTTGATGGAACGCAGCGCCGGCGGCACCTGCCCCTGCACCACCCGCTGCGCCAGCCCCTCGGTGATGGCGGTCTTGCCGACGCCTGGATCGCCGACATGGACGGGATTGTTCTTGCTGCGCCGGCAGAGGACCTGCAGCGTCCTCGACAGGATATCTTCGCGGCCGATCAGCGGTTCGCCCGTCCTTGGCGGTCGGGGCCTCCTTTTTACGTCCGCGCGCCCTGTCGCTCCCTGCAGCGGCGCCATTTACTGCCGCTGCGGCCGGAGCGGCCGCGTCGGGGCCGTGAGTGATGGCGTTGAGCAGGTCGTAGCGGCTGACCCCCTGGCGCTGCAGCATGTAGGCGGCGAAAGACTCCTTTTCCTCCAGCAGGGCGGCGTAAATGTCGCCGATGGCCAATTCCTTTTTCTCGGCAGCGACCGTGTGGACGATCGCCTGTTCCATCAATTCCTGAAACCCGAGCGAGGCCACCGGGTCGAAGCCGGTCGCCTTCGGCACCTTTTCGTTGAGGTAGGTCTCCAGTTCCTTTTTCAGCAGCTCGACATTGGCGCCGCACTGGCTGATGATGGCCGCCGGGTTTTCAAAAAAAAGCGACACGTAGAAGAGATGCTCGGGGGTCAGGTATTCGCTGGTGCGGCTGCGGGCATCGGCGAAGGCCACGGCCAGGATGCGATTCAATTCCTCGTTGATTTCCATTTTTTAGCCGGTGATCGGTTCAGGCTTCCTCGTAGCTGCAGCGCAGCGGGAATTCATGCTGGCGGGCCAGGGCATGCACCTGCGCCACCTTGGTGCGCGCGATGTCCAGGGAATAGACGCCGCAATTGCCGCTACCGCGGCGGTGCACGTCGAGCATGATTTGGGTGGCCTCCTGGGCAGGTTTATGAAATATTTTGACCAGGATCTCGACCACGAACTCCATGGTCGTAAAATGATCGTTGTGCAAAACGACCCGGTACATCTTCGGCTCGCGTATTTCGGTCTCTTCCTTTATCTGCAGTTCTGCATCGGACCCGAAAATAGTATTTTGATCACTGCCCATGGCTGGCCTCTATCTCCCGGCCAATTTTAGCCGATTGCTCCCCGACTGTCAACAAACAAATCAGTTGCTATTGCTTTCATTAAAACTACTTTCTATAATGTTTTTTCTTTTATTTGGCAGAATGAAGAATCCAAAATAAAAAAGAGGCCAATCATGAATGGAAGTGAAAGGAAACAACCGGTCGAACTGCTCAGGGAGATCGGCCTGGTCGCCGCCGTGGCCTTCGCCATCGGCTCGGTCATCGGCTCGGGCATCTTCAAGAAACCCGGGCTGATGGCCTCGCAGCTCGAATCGCCGCTGCTGCTGCTCCTGGTCTGGGTCGTTGCCGGCGTGATGACCCTTTTCGGGGTCTTAAGCATCGCCGAGATCTCGGGAATGTTCCCGGCCGCCGGCGGCCAGTATGTCTATTTCAACAAGAGCTACGGCGATTTCGCCGGCTACCTGTACGGCTGGGCGGTGTTCATCGTCATCCAGACGGGCTCCATCGCCTCCATCGCCTATGTCTTCTCCGATTCCCTGGGCTATTTTTTCAGGTTCCCGCGCCTGGGGCCGGCCTGGGAAGCGTTCGCCCTGCGCATCCCCGGCCTCGGCTCGATCACGCCGTTCAAGTTCATCGGCCTGAAAGGCTGCACCATCCTGCTGATCCTGTTCCTGACCGTGATCAACTACCTGGGCGTGCGCCTGGGCAGCGCCGTGCAAATTCTCTTCACCTCCTTGAAGATCGCGGCCATCCTGGCCATCGTGGTGCTCGCTTTCACCATCGGCCACGGCAGCCTGGCCAACTTCACCCAGTCGGCCGTAGCCTTCAGCCACGGTTACACCCCCGTGTTTTTGGCCTTTATCATCGCCATGGCCGGCGCCTTCTGGGCCTACGACGGCTGGATCAACATCACCTACCTGGCCGGCGAAATCAAGAACCCGCAGAAGAACATGCCCCGGGCCATGATCATCGCCACCGCGACCTTTATCACGATCTACCTCCTGATCAACCTGGCCTACTTCTACCTCATCCCGGCCAAGGTCATGGGCGCCAAGTACCTGGCCGCGGAAGCCAGCGGCCAGTCCTACCTGGTGGCCACCGACGCCGCCTCATCCTTCCTGGGGAACTTGGGCGGCAGCCTGATCGCCATCGCCATCATGATTTCCACTTTCGGCACGACCAACGGCACGCTGATGATGTCGGCGCGGGTCTACTATGCCATGGCCAGGGAGAAATTGTTTTTCAGGAAGCTGCAGGACGTCCATCCCCGCTTCCGCACCCCCGGGCCGTCGTTGATCGTCCAGGGCATCTGGACGTCGGTACTTATCCTGAGCGGCACCTTCGACCAGCTGACCGACATGCTGATCTTCGTTTCCTGGATATTTTACGCCGCCGCCGCCCTCGGGGTGATCGTCCTGCGCCGTAAAATGCCCGATCACGAGCGCCCTTACCGCGTCTGGGGCTATCCGGCCGTGCCGGTCCTGTTCATCATATTCGCCATGATCTATGTCGTTTTCACCTTGTACTCCGACATCAGCAACTATGTGAACGGCCGGGCGCCGCTGATCAACTCGCTGGCCGGCCTGGTTCTGGTGGCCCTGGGCATTCCGGGCTACATCTATTGGAAACGGCGCAAGACCAGGGAGGCATCATGAAAAGGACTTTTTCCGTGATTCTCGCCCTGACGCTGTCGGCCGCTTCCCTTTGCAGCCAGACAAAAAAGCTGACCGCCTATCCCGACATGATGGTTCAATTGAAAAAACTGGACGCCGCCAGTGGCCGGGTATCCCTGGAGACGATCGGCCGATCGGTCCAGGGAAGGGACATCCCGGCGCTCTTTTTTTCCAGCAACACCTTCGCCGGCCAGCGGGGCAAGAAGCCGCTGGCGCTCATTTTCTGCCAGCAGCACGGCGACGAGGTCTCGGGAAAGGAGGCCGCCCTGCTCCTGGCCGCCGAGCTGCTGGGAAGCGAAAAAAATATTCTTGAACGCCTCGACCTGATCCTGGTGCCGACGGCCAACCCCGACGGTTCCGAGCTGAAGCAGCGTCGCAACGCCAACAACCGCGATTTGAACCGCAACCACGTCCTGCTGAGCGAACCGGAGACCCTGGCCCTGCACCGGCTGTTCCAACGGTGGTTCCCGGAAATCGTCCTCGACGTTCACGAGTATGGAGCCGTCTCGCCGTGGTGGGTCGGCCAGGGTGTGATAAAAAATGTCGATGAAATGCTGGGGAGCCTCAGCAACCTGAACACCGATGCCGGAATTCGCGCCTTCAGCCAGGAGGTCTTTTATCCGGCCGTCAGGGAACGGGTCGAAAAGGACGGCTATATCCTGTTCCCCTACATGGTCGGCTCCCCCGACGAGCATGACCGCCTGCGCTTTTCCACCAACGACATCGACGACGGCCGCCAGGGCTTCGGCATCTATGGCACCCTGGCCTTCATCCTCGAGGGCAAGCGCTATGGCGGCATGGACAACATGCTGGAACGGCGCTCCGCCACCCAGCTCAGCGCCATGACCGCCTTCCTGCGCACCGTTGCTGAGCGGGGCGGCGAGATCATGAATCTGGTGCGCACGGCGCGGACCGGGCTGCTCCAGGAGGTCGCGGCCGACGAGCGCGCCTTCGTGCGCATGGATTACTTCCCCGACCCGGCGCGGCCCAGCATCGCCTTCCCCGTCTTCAACCTGGCCGAATGGAAGGCGGAAACGCGCGAATGGAAGAATTTCGCGCCGCTGGTCAAGATCAAGAAAAGCGTCCCGCTGCCGTTCGCCTACATCATCCCGGCAACGGAAACCGCACTGATCGAACTGCTGCAACGCCACCAAATGCGGCTTTTCCGGCTCACGGCCCCGGCCGCAGCGACCGTGGAGCGTTACCAGGTGCTGCATGTCGCCGGACGCATCGAGGAGGAGATCTCAAAGCCCGAACTCGACCTGGAAAAGACGAGTGAAAAGACCGGCCTGCATGCGGGCGATGTCGTGGTCTTCCTGAACCAGCCGGCGCGGCGCCTGATCCCGCTGCTGCTCGAACCGGAATCCTCCTGGGGCATCCTGACCGACACCGGCGAAGTCCCCGCGGCATTCGGCGCCTACATGCGGGAAGGCGGCGTGTATCCGGTCATGCGCTTGATGGAGAAGATCGAGCTTCCCCTGGAAGAGATCGAGTAGGTTCATTGTCTTGACAATTTTTAGCCGATTGAATAGTATTTTCCTTTAACCGAGGAGGCGAAAAATATGAACGGAGGACTGACATTATGGGGCTGGCTCTCCCTGGCCGCGGCCTGGGGCGTGATCCTGGTATTGACGGTTTACTGCTTTACCCGCGTGCTGCTGGCCAAGAAGAAAAAAGAGACCGGCCAGGTCGATAAAGGCGGTCGCATGCAATGGGGCTCGCGCATCGGCCTGATCCTGGCCATGGCCGGCAA
>JAPKZL010000278.1 GCA_026393795.1 Candidatus Aminicenantes bacterium
ATCCCCGGCGAGATCATCGGGCGCGAGCCGTATAATGGTTATTTAATATTCCAGGGCGGCATCCTCGAGGTCGAGGAGTTCATCCGCAAGTTCCATAAATAGTTATAAATTATGGGAATAGATATAAGGAATTTTCAAGGCTGACGCTTTTTCTTTCTTCCCCCCGTTCCCGGTGCCGTCCGGTCGGGACCAAAGTACTTTTTGCTGCGGTAGCGCAGCCAGACCCGCAGCACCTGGGGGATTTCTTTTCTTTGTTCCGGGGAGAGGCTCTCGTACAGCTTCAGGGCCATGTCGCGGTGGGTGCGGCAGGCGGGATTGCGGTGCGCGTCCCAGTACGACCGGGCCAGGCGGATCAAGCGGCAGGTTTCCTTGACGGGATCGACGGAATCAATCCTAGACATGGGAGAATGGTATCATATGCGGCCATTCCTTGTCGTCCTGCCTACTGCGTCCCGTCAGGGCCGGAAAGGAGTTCGCCTAGGGCCGATGCTTGACTTTGTAACTTGGGCAGAATAGGCTAACTCCCATGAAGCGGCGGTTCATTTTTCTTATTTTTCTTGTGTTACTGCCCGGCGTATTTCTGGCCGGCGAGCGGGAAATCGATTATCGCACCCGCGTCTGGTCCGACACCCGGCCGGCCATCAATCTGACCCATGTCTTCGCGGGCGAGATCAACCGCCGAGGCAAGCCGGTCGGCTTCCATTCCAGGCCCGGGGGGATCGATCCCGCCGGCAGCGGCATCGTACGCTTCATTGACCGACCCAACCGCGTTGGGGTCTATACCGCCGTGGTCTGGATCGACCGCCGCAACCGGACCAAGTTCTCGACCCTCTATCCCGATCGCCTGACCCGCCAGATGGTGATCGAGGCTATCCTTGCCGCCCATCGCCGGGGTCAATGCCGCGGCGAGCGCTTCAGCGGCCCTTCGGGCTATGGATTCACCATTGAGGGCTATATCCAGAACGGGCGCATCAGCACCGCGTATCCAATCTATTCACGATGACAGGAGCAGACAATGACCCACCGATTCTATCGTGATGCCAAGGGCGATTTCAGGGCAAAGACCGGCCGCGACCAGCGCCTGCTCGGCCGGTTCCTGGAGGCCGACGTGCAGGGAAGCGTCGGGATATGTGATGAGGTCCTTGCGGCGCTCGACGATATCGCGGCTGGCCGCAGGAAGCGCTGGCAAATGACCGGCAACGTCCATACTCTGATCGTCAGCATGCGCCGAGCGCGCATCCGGACCGAATTCGCTTCCGACCCCGAGCTGATCCTGTCCCCGGCCGCGCTGCGCCAGGCTCTGCTGGAATGGAAAACGCTGATCGGCCGAAAAACGCCACGTCGCTCCCGCTAGAGGGAATTTGGGGACGGTCGTTCTCAACGGCAAGGCATATATCTTGTCTTCCTGAGCCGGCGGGCCTATCTCCCGGCTGACATTGTCCGCCATCCCGTTTCCGCCGACAAATTGCTCTTATTTGAAAACCTGTCGCTCGTTGCTCCGTATTACTTTTTGAACCAGGAGACGTTCCGATGAACAAACGGATCTTGTCATTTTTGTTCGTGTGCGCGATTTTGTGGCCGGCAACCGCTGCGCTCGTTGCGGTCGAGCTGGATGAAAAGGCGCAGCGGGTCATTCCCGACCTGATCTCCGAAGCCATCACCATCGACGGCCGGCTGACCGAGCCGGCCTGGGCGTCGGCCCCGATCAACCGCCAGTGGATCACCTTCAGCCCCGTATACGGCGAAAAGCTCGACTTCCCGACTGAAGTCTGGCTAGCCTACGACCGCGGCAACCTGTACTTCGCTTTCCGCTGCCATGATCCCGAGCCGGCGAAAATAAAGACCTCGCTGGCCAAGCGCGATTCGGGCGGCAGCGACGACTGGGTCGGGGTGGCGATCGATAACCTCAACAACCGCCAGTCGACATGCGAATTTTACGTCAACCCCAGTGGCGTGCAGCTGGACGGCATGAGCACGGCCATGTACGCCGACACTCTTGACATCGCCCATGACTTTGTCTGGGAAAGCGCCGCCCGGATCGACGAGAGCGGCTACACGGCCGAGATCCGCATACCGCTGGACAGCTTGCGCTTCAAGGGCGGTACCGAGGTGGCCATGGGCATGATGTTCTTCCGCCACATCAGCCGCCTGGGACGGATGGGCTCCTGGCCGGAGATCAAGGTCGGCCGCAACCAATTTCATTTTCTGGTCACGGTCGCCTACCGTAACCTGAAGAAAGCGCTCAACCTGGAAGTGCTGCCCAATTTCACTTTCAACCGCGGCGCCGCCCGGAGCGACGACAGTTCTTGGAAGGCAGCGGAGTGGACTCCCAACGCCGGCCTCTCGTTCAAGTATGGTCTGAGCTCCTCCGTCACCGCCGAAGCAACCCTCAATCCCGACTTCAGCCAGGTGGAAAGCGACGCCTTTCAAGTCGAAGTCAACCAGCGCTACCCGGTTTTTTACAGCGAAAAGCGGCCCTTTTTCATGGAAGGGATCAATAGTTTCGATTTCGGGCTGATCACCAACGGCATGATGCCGGCCTCGGTATACACCCGGTTCATCGCCGATCCCAGATGGGCGGCCAAGCTGAGCGGCACGGCGGGCCGGACCCAGTTCGCCTTGCTGGCGGCCGATGACCGGGCTCCGGGGCTGGAATGGGAGGAGGGGGGCAATCCCCATGCAGGCCGGAGCGCCTACTGGGGACTGTTGCGGCTCAAATACACCCTCGGTTCAGACAATTCGCTGGGACTGATTTACAGCGGCCGCAGTTTTGCCGGAGGCTTCAATCAGGTAGCGGGAGCCGACCTGCAATACCGCATGTTCCAGAACCTGCGCCTTTTGTTCTTCTATTTGCACAGCGAGACCGTCGCCGCTGACCGGGAACCGTCGCGCTCCGGCAACGGCGTCAGCGCCATGGCCCAATACGGCGACCGCCGCTGGCAGGCCTGGGCGACCGGAGAAATCTGGGACAGGGACTTCGCCATGGATTCCGCTTTCATCTACCGCTCGGCCATCAGCCGCGGCCAGTTGTTCCTGGGGCGAAATCTGTACCCGGGCCGGGGCGGCTCCTGGTGGGAGCGCCTGCAAGCCTCCTTTCGCACCGAGGCGATCCATGACTTGGAGACGGGATTGGATGACCGGTCGGCCAACCTGGCCCTCACTCTGTATACCAAGCGCCGAGGGGTTCTCCGCGTCGCCTTCAGCGACAACGAGGAAGCGTGGGCCGGCAGGTTGTTTTCATACCAAACGTGGATCGGCAATGGCCAGCTGCAAGTGAGCAAATGGCTGTTTACCTATGCGTCCCTGCGGCTTGGGGAAAAAATTTATTACGATCCGTCGGACCCGTTTCTCGGTTCCGGTCTCCACCTCGAACTGGCTGCCACCCTGCAGCCGGG